>NZ_JBKKAP010000140.1:0-9287 GCF_046714615.1 Paeniglutamicibacter sp. | reverse complement strand
CCCAAGTACCTTGGGTTCCGGGCCACAGGTCTTTGGGCACGTAATCGAGGAACCTCGGTGCCGGGCCGGGGCTTCACTGTGCACCTCGGCACATCCCACGGCGCAGCTGCCCAACACCTGCGAGAATGGAACACGTGAAACTCAGCGCCTTTGCAGACGTGTGCCTGCGCACCTTGATGTTTCTCGGCTCCCGTCGCGACCAACAGGTCACCACCAAGGACATCGCCGAGCGGATCGGTGTGCCGTACAACCACGTCGCCAAGGCCGTTGTGGAGCTGCGCAACCGCGGCGCGCTGGACGTGGCGCGCGGACGCTATGGCGGTTCGCAAATCACCGACCAAGGGTTGCGGCTTCGTGTGGGCACCCTGATGCGTGACCTCGATGGCCGCGAGGATGTCGTGGATTGCGTCTCCGAGGCCGGCGTACCCTGCCCGCTGCTCGCGGCGTGCAAGCTGCGCGGCGCCCTGCGACGCGCCCGCGAGGCGTTCTACGCCGAACTCGACCTCTTGAGCGTCAAGGATCTCACCTCGACGTCCGCCAGCGCGCTGCTGCCCTTCCCCACACTGCCGTAACCGCCGGCGACCTGCTGCTTTCGGCGATGGACACCAAACCGGCCTCACCCCGGAATGACATCCCGCGTCACGAAACCAACCGGCCGATTTGCATCCGACTTCTACTCACTGTAGAACTGAGTTATCAATCTTGCATATTAGATGCAAGATAACGATCACCCTCCGTCAGGAGCCACCAGATGCTTTCCGAGAAGTCCCGCCCGGTCATCGAAGCCACGTTGCCAATCATTGGCGAGCGCATTTCCCATATCACCCCCAAGTTCTATGACCGCTTGTTCGCCGCCCACCCGGAGCTCCTGGACGGGCTCTTCTCCCGCGCCAACCAGAAGAACGGTGCTCAGCAGCAGGCTCTGGCCGGATCCATCGCCGCCTTCGCCACACACCTGGTCAACCACCCGGGCACCCTGCCCGAGGCCGTCCTCTCCCGCATTGCCCACAAGCACACCTCGCTGGGCATCGTCGAAGAGCAGTACCCGATCGTGTACGAACACCTCTTCGCCGCCATCGTGGATGACCTGGGCGACGCGGTGACCGCCGAGGTCGCCGAGGCATGGACCGAGGTCTACTGGCTCATGGCCGATGCGCTGATCAAGATCGAAAAGGGCCTCTACGCCAAGCAGGCAAATGACAAGGTCTGGACCGACTGGAAGCTCGTGTCCAAGGAAGCCGCCGGCACCGGTTCGATCACCTTCCGCTTCATCCCTGCCGACGACACCCCGGTGACCGTGGCCAAGGCGGGCCAGTTCGTCTCGGTCCGCGTCCCGCTGCTGGACGGATTGCGCCAGTGCCGCCAGTACACGCTCAGCGACTCCGTCACCTCCACCACCGAACGCGTGATCACGACCAAGTTCGACGGCGGCGGCGAGGTCTCCCCGTTCATGCACGGACACCTGGCAATCGGTGACGTCGTGGAGCTCTCCAATCCCTACGGCGACCTGACCATCGACACCACCGGCGCCCCGATTGTGCTGGCCACCGCCGGAATCGGCTGCACCCCCAGCGCCTCCGCGCTGGCCACGCTGGCCGCCGCCGGTTCGGACCGCCAGGTCCTGGTGCTGCACGCCGAGGCCACCGAGGACGCCTGGGCGCTGAAGGAGCAGATGCGTGAATCGGTTGAGGCGCTTCCCAACGCCGAGCTGAAGCTGTGGCTCGAGGACATCAGCGCCAAGGACGAGGACACCGAGGCGACCGAGGGTTACATGTCACTGAAGGGACTTGATCTGCCGGCGGATGCCCGCCTGTACCTGTGCGGCCCGCTGCCGTTCATGCGCGCCGTCCGCTCGCAGGCCATCGATGCAGGCATCCCGGCCACGAACATCCACTACGAGGTCTTCGGTCCCGACCTCTGGCTCGCCGCCTAACCAAGCCCGCCAGACACCCGGATCCGCAACGATAGGAATATCCGCGGGTCCGAATGGCGCGAGGGGCTCCACCGCACGGCGGTGTGAGCCCCTCACGCTTCTGTCTGCCGGGGCCGCCGTCCACTAGCCTTGGATACAGGAGCATTCCGGCAGAGGTCGACCAAAGGGGGCTGGAAGCAGTCATGAACGGGAAGATGCGACTTTCCCTGATTCTGGGATCCGGTTGCCTGCTCACCTCCGTGGTCGCCGTCGGCGTCACGGCCGTTTCACTGTTCGCGAGGTACATGGAGCTCGAGGACTTGGGCCATGTGTTGGACGAGGAGACCTTTGGCAGGATCATCGGGATGACAGCTGCGGACAGGTTCATCGTTGTTTCGGGCGCAGTCCTTTTTGCCACTGGCGCCGTGCTCATCATTACCGGACTGCTTCGACGCAATGCCCGACCTTTGTGACCAGGGATTCCGCACCGCAAGCTCCCCCCCTCAACACCCGGCCGGAGGCCGCAATCCATTCGTTGGGGCCGAAGGAAGCCTGTTCGGGGTGCTACTGCCCGGGCTCCTGGAGGCGCGGGTGTGCGGTGCCCTTTTCGATCCAGGCCCGCACGGTGGCGTTAAAAAGGATGGGATCTTCGATGTTCCATTGGTGGTGCATGCCAGCGGCGGTGCGGAACTGGGCCTGCGGCAGCGCCTTGGCCAGTGCCGGGAAGGACCTTGCCACCAGCTTGGGTTCCTTGCTCCCCGCGATCACCAGGGCCGGACCTCTGTAGTTGCCGAGCTTGGCAGGGACGCCGCCGGGGTCAACCTCGTCCATGATGGCGCGCATGTTGTCGGCACGCAGGTGTGTGCCGTGCTCGGTGAACAGTTCCTTCTCGTCGGCGACCATGCCGTAGGCGCCTGCCTGAAAGCGCCAGTACCACTCGCTGCCGAACAGGCGCAGCTGCATCCGGCTCATGGTTCGCATCGAGGCCGAGACTCCTGCGGCCGGGACGCCGGAGATCAGCAGGGACTCCACGAGCTCGGGGTGCCTGGCCAGCACGCGCAACGCAACGACACCGCCCAGGGACAGGCCCACCAGATGGGCACCCCCATTGGAGACCTCGTCGGCGATGACCGCCGCCACGTCGTCGGCGGCACTGTCGAGCCCCGCCCAGTCTTCCTGGGCCCGGGCACCGAACCCGGGAAGGTGCGGGGTAAGCACCTCGTAGTCGCCAAAGGCCCGCACCTGCGGGTCCCAGGTCCAGTTCGCGACGTTTCCCCCGTGCAGGAAGACGATGGTCTGGGCGGGCTTGCCGTCCTTGCGGGCCCGCGTGGGTGCATGGAACTCCGGGTAGCCGCCCGGATCACGCGGCGCCGCGGCCAGGGAGGAAGCAGGCTTCGATTCGACGGCTGGTGCCGCCGGGCCCTGCGGCACCGTACGGGTGTGCGGGACCGTCGGTTTGGGGTGCCTCGGGGCCCTTGCCGGGCGTCCCGGTTTTTGGGTGGCGGCAGGTTTGTCCTCGGCGGGCGTGCTGCGTGTTTCGTCGGAGGCGTTCGAAGATGTGGATCCGGCGGCGGCCTCAATCGAGGCCTTCGGTGCCGGTGTGGCCTCCGCGTCGGGCATGGACTCTGCCCTTGCGGCCATCTTGGTCTTGGGCTCCGGCTCGGGGCGGGGATTGTGTTCCTTGGGGCCGCGCTTCGGGGTCACGGTCTTGGCCGGCTGTTCCTCTTTCGAGGCCTTTCCCGGCTTGCCTGCCGGGGCGGAATCGTCCGCAAGGGAGCGGTCGACGAATTCCTCGTCGGTTCCGGCATCGCCGTCGGAGGGGTGCTGGTGCTGGCTCATGGCAGGTACTCCGTCACGGCATCCAGCCATTCGAGTTCGGCCACCCCGTGGCGGATTCCGTTGTCCAGGGTGGCAGCCATCAGGAAGCTGCGTCGGTCCGCTGCTGCTCTCATATTAATGTCCTCACGCTGGGAGAGGTAGTCGTCCAGTACTTCTTGCGTCGCGTCGCGTCGTGCCTGGATCAACTCCAGCACCGTTTCGCGGTCGAGTTCGGCGGCAAAGAACACCCGGGCCAGAAACGGTTCGCGCGGGGTGTGGGCGGTGACCTCCCCGCCCAGCCAGTCCACGAGCTCCTGGCGGCCCAGGTCGGTGATGTGGTGTTCCTGGCGGTCGGGGTAGTTCCGCTGGGCAATGGTGGTGACGGTGGCGTGCCCGTCCTTCACCAATTGGGCCAGGGTGCGGTAGATCTGCGCCTTGTCTGCGTTCCAGAAATGATTGATGGACGAGTCGAAGTGCTTCTTCAGTTCATACCCGGTCATGGGCGCCAAACTCAAGAGCCCGAGGATCAAACGCGCAAGAATCATGCTTTCATCCTGACACATCCCCTAGGGGATTGTTCCAGCAGCCACGCACTTATTAGCTGATGCCATCGGCGAAAGGCGAGCCCCACCACTGGTGATGAGGCGGAAGGCCCGGTCTTTCCGCCGGGGAACGGCAAGGCCCCGCTGTCATCATTTCGGCCATCCCTCAATCGGGAGGCTGGCGATGAAAGCGGGGCCATGGATAACCGCTAATTGCGCGAGGAAGCCTAGGCGCCCAAACGCTCCTTCAGTCCATCAAGCTCGTCGCGCAGCGATGCGGGAAGCGCCTCGCCGAACTTGGCGTACCACTCCTCGATGCTGGCCAGCTCGGTGTCCCATTCGCCCTTGTCCACGGCCACTGCCGCTTCGACCTCGGCAGGGGTCATGTCCAGGCCGGTCAGGTCGATCGAGTCGCCGGTCGGCACGAAGCCGATCGGGGTCTCAATGGCGTCGGCCTTGCCCTCGATGCGATCGATGGCCCACTTCAGCACGCGGGAATTGTCCCCGAAGCCGGGCCAGGCGAAGCCGCCCTCGGCGTTGCGGCGGAACCAGTTAACCAGGAAGATCTTGGGCAGGCGTTCCGGGTTGGCCTTGGACTCGATGGAATCCCAGTGGTTCAGGTAGTCACCGGCGTTGTATCCAATGAAGGGAAGCATGGCCATCGGATCGCGGCGGACTACGCCAACGGCACCGGCTGCAGCTGCAGTGGTTTCCGAAGACAGGGTCGAACCCATGAAGATGCCGTTGGTCCAGCTGCGGGCCTGGGTCACCAGAGGAATGGTGGTCTTGCGACGGCCGCCGAAGAGGATGGCGTGGATCTCGACGCCGTCCGGGCTGTAGTACTCCTGGGCCAGCATGTCGACCTGGGAGATCGGCGTGCAGAAACGGGAGTTCGGGTGTGCTGCGACGCGGCCCGAATCCGGGGTCCAGTCGTTGCCCAACCAGTCGGTCAGGTGCGCCGGGGCCTCGTCGGTCATGCCTTCCCACCACACGCCACCTTCATCGGTGACCGCAACGTTGGTGAAGATCGAGTTGCCCTTGGTGATGGCGCGCATGGCGTTGGGGTTGGTGGACCAGCCGGTGCCCGGCGCGACGCCGAATAGGCCGTATTCCGGGTTGACGCCGCGAAGCTCGCCTTCCTTGCCGATGCGCATCCAGTTGATGTCATCGCCAAGGGTCTCGGCCTTCCAACCGTCAATGGTCGGATCCAGCAGTGCCAGGTTTGTCTTGCCACAGGCCGACGGGAAAGCGGCGGCAACGTTGTAGCTCTTGCCTTCCGGGTTGGTGAGCTTGAGGATGAGCATGTGCTCGGCGAGCCAACCCTCGTCGCGGGCCATCACCGAGGCGATGCGCAACGCGTAGCACTTCTTGCCCAGCAGGGCATTTCCGCCGTAGCCCGAGCCGTAGGACCAGATGGAGCGCTCCTCGGGGAAGTGCACAATCCACTTGTCCTCGTTGCACGGCCAGGCCACGTCGTCCTGGCCGGGAGCCAGCGGGGCACCTACCGAGTGCAGGGCGGGGACGAAGAAGGCGTCATCGGCTTCCATCTTGCGCAGCACGTCGTTGCCGATGCGGGCCATGATGCGCATGGAGGCAACAACGTAGGCGGAGTCGGTGAGCTCAACGCCGTACTGCGGCTGCTCGGCATCCAGCGGGCCCATGACGAACGGGATGACGTACATGGTGCGACCGCGCATGGCCCCGTCGAAAAGCCCCTTGAGCATGGACTTCATCTTTACCGGGTTTTCCCAGTTGTTGGTGAAGCCGGCATCCTTCTCGTTTTCAGAGCAGATGAAGGTGCGTTCCTCGACGCGGGCAACGTCCTTAGGATCCGAGAAGGCAGCGAAGGAATTCGGGAACGAAGGATCGGTAAGCTTCTGCAGCGTGCCGCCGGCAACCAGTTCGGCGGTCAGGCGATCGTTCTCCTCCTGCGTGCCATCCACCCAATAGACATGGTCAGGCTTCGTCAGTTCCGCGATTTCCTGCACCCAAGCGGCAAGCTTTGAGTGCGTTGTCGGTGCTGCGTCGATGACCTTCTGGTCCGAGCTCTCGCTCATGTCCATTCCCTCCATTGGGCTGAATTTGCAATAATTCGATGCTATGGGGCCGACCTCTCGAGCCCCTGTGACGCATATCGCCCAAAATCCCCTAGTTTGATTTAGCTTCACCGAAAACCCCGGATTTTCGGGCTTCAGTCATTTGTCCCCAAACACTTAAAGTGACGAAGGTCACGTAGACCGGTATACTTCATGGAATGCCTCCCTATGACTATTCACCACATGGACCCCTGGATTTTGCGCGAACGGCATTCATCTGTATAGTTATTCGAGGTCGAACCGCAAGGTTGGTACCAAAAACAGAATATGCGCCCATAGCTCAGCTGGATAGAGCGTCTGTCTACGGAACAGAAGGTCAGGGGTTCGAATCCCTTTGGGCGCACCAACAAGAAAAGCCACGAGAAATCGTGGCTTTTCTGTTTTCCCGGCACCTCGCATCCAGGAACTCTGGTTCCGCGGGACTTGCCGGTCAGTCCCGCGGTGAATGCCTGCTCGGCATGAAGCCCAATGACAGAACGACGGCGAGGCACGCTCCTGCCCACGCGTAATTCGGGATCCGGTTTGGAATGACCGCAACCCGCCACTCCAGGTGGCCTCGAGCGAGTCCGTCCGCTCAAGTAATGCGACATGAAGAAAAGGACATGGATTCTGTCGCGTGCCGAACAGTATCGACGCTGGCTTCGGGTCGGACCAATGACGCGCATTTCGATGAAACGGTCTTTCGTATTGTCACGCGATGCGTGAGTTCGCGCACGATTCCCGCATGTGAATCGACCAGCAAGCCAAAGGTATGTATAGTTATTCGAGGTCAAGCCGCGAGGCAGGACCAAACCAAAATATGCGCCCATAGCTCAGCTGGATAGAGCGTCTGTCTACGGAACAGAAGGTCAGGGGTTCGAATCCCTTTGGGCGCACTTGCATGAAAAGAGCCGCAATCGAAAGATTGCGGCTCTTTTCGTTTCTATGTGAAGGCCACGCCCTTCTGGACGCTATGCCCGGCCACTTTGAGGCGTCGCGACCCTTGATTACAAAAAACAGCCTGGTCTCACAGGCGCGGGGCAACAAACCAAGGGCAGGCGTGATGGATCGCGAATCCGGTACAAATCGGGGCTTCGGCGGCCAACAAGCCCCGGGATCTGTTGCCAAACAGCATGTGCGCCTGGCCTACCGGTGGGCACCTGCCAGGTAACCCAGGCCTACCTCGGCATTTGCGCGACAATGCAGGTGGGGCTTTCCAGGGCCAGCGAGCTGAGGTGCCTGCGTGGCAAGCCGTCCTCGGCATCCAGCCCGAGGGCCTCGATGGTGTTCGACAGTTGGTTCGCGACCAAAAGCGAGTTCCCGACCTGCACGTGGTGCCGCGGCCAGTCCCCGGCACACGGTGCGGTCCCCAGGAAGACTGGCCGCCCGCCTTTCAGACCCAGCACGGCCATGGCCCGGGCGCCGCGCACCCCGACATAGAGCTTGTTGGTGTGCCGGTCCAGGGAAATCTCCGCAGGGAAGTGTTCGCCGGCCAGGATGCCGTCACCCAGGGATTCGCGCGCGACTTCGCGCCACTCCCCCGCAGCATTGGCGGCCAGCGCAACGACCTGCGTGCTGTGTTCGGTGACCACGTAAATGAGCCCCGAGGGATGCTCCACCAGATGGCGCGGGCCGTCCCCCTTGCGCAACGGGATTTGCCGGTACTGCCGCAGTTCACCAGCCACCAGCTCCCAGATCCGCAGGGAATCGTGGCCCAGGTCGGTGGTGATGATCTTGCCGGAGCGCAGTACGGTGCTTTGGTGCGAACGCGAGACCCTCGGGTAGTGGCCTGGCAGGGCAAAGGGGTCGATGGATGCCGGGGCCGTGGCGGGGTCGGCCAGCGAGCCGTCCGGTTTGATCGGGTAGGCCAGCACCCGCCCGTCGCCATAGCAGCTGGCAATCAATGTCGTTCCGACACCGGTGACGGCCAGGTGGCACACCAGCGCACCGGCGGCCACGGGCCTGCCCAGGGGCTCGAGCCTGTCGGTGCCCAGGATCCTGTAGGCGGCAACCTCCCCGCGGTGTTCGAGCGCCGCATACAGCACCGGAATCCTCGGGTGGGTTGCCAGCCACGAGGGCGAGTCTGCGGCGTGGGCCAGGCCCAGGTCCGTGAGCACGCCGTTGCTAATCTCGATCGCCCGGATGCCCAGGCTCGTCCCGCCGCCGTCCGGCGAATAACCGCCGACCCAAAACTTCTTGCCCATATGCCCATCCTCCCCCGGGGCCCGGCCGGCGCGGAGACCCGAGAGCAAAAGATACTCGATCGTGTCATTGGACCGTGGCGGGCAGGCGCGCGAGTGGCGAACCAGACAGCCACACTATTTGAACTGACCGGTCAGTTCGGTTTATGCTTTAGTCGTGCTCATTGCCGATAACCTGGCCATTGCCGGCCGCCACCTGCCCTTGCTGGAACCCACCAGCCTCGCCGTTGCGCGCGGCGAACTCCTGCTGGTGGCGGCCGAACCCCAGCCAACCCGCACCGCGCTGTCACTGGGCCTGAGCGCCCGCATGCGCCCCACCGAGGGAACCGTGAGCTGGTCGGGAGATTCCGCCTTGCGCGGGGTGCGGCGCATCAGCGCCTTGGTCGACTCCCCGGAGATCAACGATCCCGAGGCGCACCTCAAGGTCCGCGACCTCGTGGCCGAGGACCTTGCGCTGCAGCCCGGGCCGATTTGGCGGCGCAGCGGCATCGATGCCTGGATGCGGAAGCACCACATGGACGCGCTGGCCAATGAATGGCTCGACGCCATTGACCCGCTCGAACGCCTCGGCCTGCTTACGCACCTGGCCCTCGAGGACCGCGGCGTCGAGCTGCTGGTCTTCGATTCCCCCGATCGCCACGGCATTCCCGAGGACGACTGGCTCCGCTTCCTGGAATCGGTGGCCACCGGGCGCCGCGCCCCGGCCGTGGTGGCAGTCGTCCAACGCATCCCGGAGCAC
>NZ_JBKKAP010000139.1:0-9481 GCF_046714615.1 Paeniglutamicibacter sp. | reverse complement strand
ACGATGACCTCGAGGTGCAAATGCGGCCCCGTGGAGTTGCCCGTGCTGCCCGCAAGCGAGACGACTTCGCCGCGCTCGACCTTTTGTCCCACGGACACCTTGAGGACCGAGTTGTGGTTGTAGCTGGTGTGTAAGCCGTTGCCGTGGTCGATTTCCACGCGGTAGCCGGAGTGGCCGGCCCACTCGGACTGCACCACGGTGCCGGCGGCGCTGGCCTTGATGGGCGTTCCCATGGGAACGGCGTAGTCCAGGCCATTGTGGTTCATGTAGCCGGGTCCTGTTGGGTTCTTGCGGAAGCCGAAGCGCGACGTCAACCGTATGTTGTCAACCGGCTGGGCAAGGCGGGCGCCAGCTGCGAGACTGGTTTCTTGTCCGCCGGCAGCTTTGGTGGCGGGTGCCGGCTTTTCTTCCTTGGTGACTTTTTCGCTGGCAGCGGTCGTGACGGGTGCCGGCTTTTCTACCTTGATGTACTTGCTGGTAACCGAGGCGCGATCGACCGTGAGCTTGTCGTTGGCCGGGGCCCGGACATCTGCGACAGCGCTCTGGGCGACGCGCTGGGTCTCCGGGACAACTTCCTCGGCATCCTGCGCGGGGGCGGCGGCGAATGCCAGGCCGGACACGGCGGCGACTGCGGCGAGCTTGTGCACTAGCCCGAGGCGGGGGCGTTTGGCCCGGGCCGCGAACTTCAGGTCGTTGTCCAGCTCGTCGGCTTCGGCAGGTATCGCCAGCGGCACCGACTGTGCAACAGATGCGGGAGGGATTGCGTGGGCGGCGATGGATGCCGCGTCCGGGGACGCTCCATAGCGCGGGCCCGCCACAAAGCGGCGGCCGGTGAACTGCGTAGCATCCTGGGCCTCAACGGAATCCGGGACCGCGCCTAGTGCGCGTCGGCCGGGGCGTCGGGAAGCGCTTTCGCCGTTCAGTGCGGTGTCCACGGTCTGCTCTGGTGAACCGTCGGCAGGCGAAGTGTCAACGGGGCTGGGCGCGCGGCGGCGCCCGGAATTGTTGTGCTGGGTCAAATGATTACCTCTCATGTATCGCCTGCGAAGTTAGCTGTCGGATTCGAGTCATGAGATCAACTCGGCCGAGCCCGCCAAAGTGGACTCAGCTTCACCCCAAGATCCGTGGTCCAAGACCAGGATCGGTTGAATGGGTCCTCCGCCCCTACCGGGAATTCTGACTCCGCGATCCGCCGGTAGGGTTGTGCGAACCGGATCGGGACTGGGTTGCGTAAGTGCAACCTGACGTAAAACCCTACGGGGGCACATGTAAAAGTTACAATTTCGTTATCAATCCATGCGGCGGACAAACGCGTGGGCGCTGACGTCGGTCGGAAGCTCCGGCGCGCCCTCGATCCCTGCGCCCGCATAATGATGTATTGTTTACCCTTTTCAGGGTGACTAGGCCTCCGGGCGGATGCCGCACTCGTTGAACTGCACCAGCAGTTCGGGTTCCACCTGGTTGATTTTGGTCGGACGCTCCCCCTGGGACTGCATCATAGACGTGATCAAGAATACGGTCAGCCCGGGGTCTGCAGCGGTGCTGATGCTCCCATTCACGTTGGTCGACGGGCGAAAACCGCCCACCACGACCCTCCCACAGCCCACTGAATCAGCAGGGTCCTTGCACGGTGGAAGTTGTAACTTCCAGCCAGGGTCTGAGGCCAGGATCCCAAAGATACGAGCAATGACAGTAGTGATTTGGACGAAGGCAAGCGCTCGAAACATGAGCGCCAGAGGGCGCGACGTCAGGGCCGCCCTTCCAAGGTTTAGGGCCGATGGTTCCCGTGGCCGGGCTGCTGGAGATGGGTAGGTATGCGCCTCAGGGCTATGCTGGCTCACGAATGGCACGTGCCTTGCCGCAAGCAGGCGGCACCCTCCTCTCATCACCAGGAGCAGACAATGCCGAATTTCCCCTTAGATTACTGGCAGCGGGTTCATGCAGGGCACCTTGCAAAGGCTGCTCACCGCCTCAGCCTGCGCAAACGACCTTCCGACGGGTTGGTCGTTCACCGGCCCCTCGCCCGACTGCGCCGCTTGCCTTTGGCAGTTGCCAGTGCCGTGCTGACAGCGGTCATGGGCACGGTACTGGTCGTGGCGGGACAGCCGGATTATGTTGACCGGTTCGCCCCGGTCTGGGCCCCACTTGTGGGTGGCATTCTTGTCCTCATTGCCTCCGCATCGGTCCGGTTCCGCAAGCCATTGTGTGTTTTGGCGACTGTGTTCCTGGGGCCGCCCGCGGTCGCGCTCGTGTTCCACCTGCTGCGTGCGGTGGGGGTGATTCCCTTTCCGATGGACCTGTTTTCATTGCTGGTCTCCCTCGCCGCCACCGCCACGATCATTGCCGCGTGGCTCCAGTGGAGCCCGCTGCGCACTGTCGCCGGCTTTCCCATGGAGACTCCCAGATGGGTTGCCCTGCTCGGCATCACCGTTGCCTTGGTCTATCCCGGCCTCAAGACCCTCTGGGTTGCCGGTGGAACGTGGCTGGCCCCCGAGGGATCCCATGCAGTGGATGGGACGTATCTTGCGCCCGTGGCACTTGCCGTGATGGGGGCGGCCGCGACGGTGGTGGCCTTGCGGTGGTGGTGGCGCGATGCCCCGCGGTGGGCACACCCCACCGCAGCTGCCGGTGGGTTGACGCTGATCGGGCTCGGCACGGCGGGTCTCCACTCATCGTTTACCCACCCCTCGGCCGAAGGATCCCTGCTCGGTGTGCTCATCTATGGAGGGTGGCTGGTCTGGGGGCTGGCGACACTTGCGGTCGCAGCGCGCCTGTCGCACCGACGCACGGACCCCTACAGAACCACTTCGACTGCGCGGTGACGGCCGTATGATGCTGTCCGGCGGGCCGCAACCGGTAAGCGGTGCGGGCGGTACGTCGGCCCGCCAACGGCCGCCACGGATCTCGGGGTTCACATCTCCGTGGAGCAGCCTCGGAATCGTTGGCCGCCGCCTGGTTCGGCCGCCCGGTGACGCTCGTTCAGATCGCAGATTTGGTGGTACGGGCAATTCCATTGCCCGTACTCGCTGTGCAATCCTTCGGTTGAGGTTCGCTCGGTGTTTTGGAAGCCAGATGCAGATCTCCTTCAGGGGACTTTAGCCTCCAGGCAATCGCCCATGCTGGGCATGGCAACAGGAAGCCGAACCGCTTTTCAGCGGCTCGGCTTCCTGTTGTTGTGGGCGGATTTTGTCAGCGGAACAAGTTCCCGCGTCGGCCGGGACCTGACCCTTGGTCCATTGGCCGCGGGTGGCCACATGCGATGCTGTGGCGCAGTGATCGGGTGTGTCGTCCACCGCGAGCTGCGCCTGGTAATCCTTTCAAGATTCCAAGTCGGCGGCCGGGGCCGAGATGGAAATAAGACTCGGTGGCCCGGGCATGGCAGGGCCCCGGACGAGGATTCGCCCGGGGCCCAAGGTCCGCCTCTTTGGTCGAGGAACCAGCTAGTGCTGCTTGTCCACCTTGACGAAGGGAGCGATGGCCAGGCCGATGGTGGCCAGGATGGCGCCGATGACGAAGGCAACGTGCGCGCCGGCGAACAGCGCGTGGGCCAAATCCGAACCCTCTTCAAGCTTCGCGGTGGAGAGCAGTGACATGACGGTCACGAAGACGGTGGTGCCGATGGCGCCACCGAGCTGCTGGCCGGCATTGAAGATGGCCGAACCGTGGCCATAGAGGCGCGGCTCGACGGTGGCCATCGCCGAGGACATCAAGCCGGTCATCAGCAGTGCCAGGCCGATGGAGAAGACGATGTGGTTGATCATGAACATCCACAGTGCTGTCTCGGAATCCACGGTGACGTACAACCACTGGCCCGCCGCCAGCATGGCCGCACCCGGAATCAGCACCGGACGGGCGCCGAAGCGGTCGTAGATGCGTCCGAAGATCGGTGAGACAACGGCCTGGGCCAGGCCACCGGGGAGCAGCATCATGCCGATGGACAGCGTGCTGAAGCCGGAACCGGATTCGAGGATGATCGGCAGCATCACGATGGTGCCCAGCAAGGTGCCGAAGGCGATCATGATCATCAACACCGAGAAGGTGAAGGTGCGGGTCTTGAACGGAGTCAGGTTCAGCAGTTCCTTGCCGACGCGGGTCAGGCGGACCTGGCGCTTGATGAACAGGGCAAGGGAAACCAGGCCGATGGCGAAGCAGGCGATGGTCAGGACCATGTTGTCGCTGGCGTGCTCAAGGCTGGAGATGCCGTAGACCAGGAAGCCGAAGGCCAACGCGGAGAGCACGACCGAGACCACATCGAGCGGAATCTTGCGGGCACGGGACGGGAGCTTGATGAAGATGATGCCCAGGACCAGGATGATCGCGGCCAACGGCGCCATCATGATGAAAATGTAGTGCCAGCTAAAGGAGTTGACGATTGCACCGGAAACGGTTGGGCCGATGGCCGGACCCACGGAGATGACGATCGAGTTCAGGCCCATGATGGCCCCGCGGTTGTGCCTGGGGACCAGGGACAGGGTGGAGGTCATCAGCAACGGCAACACGATGGCGGTGCCCACTGCCTGGATGATGCGGGCGACCAGCAGGACGGCGAAGCTTGGTGCGAAGATGGCGAGCACCGTGCCGACAAGGAAGCT
Source organism: Paeniglutamicibacter sp. (assembly GCF_046714615.1). Lineage (NCBI taxonomy): Bacteria > Bacillati > Actinomycetota > Actinomycetes > Micrococcales > Micrococcaceae > Paeniglutamicibacter > Paeniglutamicibacter sp. The sequence continues at coordinate 4,889 of NZ_JBKKAP010000139.1, read as the reverse complement.
GGTGAGCGCGAAAACAAACAGGCTGCGGGAGCTGAAACGCTGCAACAGGTAGCCGGTTGTGGGGATGACCACCGACATGGTCAGCAGGAACCCTGTGGTCAGCCACTGCCCGGCGGCCGCGGAGACGGACAAGTCGGCCATGATCGCCGGCAGGGCGACGCTGAGCACGGTCTCGTTCAGGATCATCAGGAACGCGGCCAGTGCCAAGGCGCCGATGATTCCGGTGAGCTGTTTCTTTGACAAGGTCGGCGGGGCCTGCTGAGCTGGAGCTGCTGGTGGGGAAATCGTGTCTTCTGCGGTCTGGGCCATCGGAAGTTACCTCTTCTATAAGATTTGAACCAACCAAATTATGTCACGGTATGACAGGTTTGGTACGCTAAACCTGTCAGAGTGTGACACAAAATATAGTTTGAAGGGCCTCGGTGACTGCCGGGGGTGCCCCTACAAGAAATGAGATGAATCTTGGGTATCCGTGAAGAGCGCCGCGCCCAGATGTTGCGCGAGATCCAGGGCGCCGCGCTGGGCCTGGTGGAGGAGCAAGGCCTTGATGCCACGACGATCGGCGACATCGCCGCACGCGTCGGCATTTCCGAGCGCACGGTTTTCCGCTATTACGCTTCCAAGGAGCATGCTCTCATGCCGGGCCAGCAGAGCCTGATCGATACGCTGGTGGGCAGCGAAAGCGCCCATGCAAGCGCCTCCGGGATCCTGGGGGACCTGTTGGTGGTGTGCCGCGAGCTCTTTGCCCTCGAGGTCGAACAGAGCGATTTTCGCCGGGTTTCCCGCCTGATGATGCGCGAGCCGGCGATGACGCGGGTGGTCATACTGCAAGAACGGAAACTGGTAGATGCGCTCAGTGCTGCGCTGGTTGACAGGGGGCCGCTTGAGTTGATCCAGGCGCTCCTGGTTGCCGAGGTCGTAACGGCCACCTGGCGGGTCGCCTGGCAAAGTTTTGCCAGGGATGAATTTGACGGAGTGGACTCCGATCCGGTGGACCTCTTCGATGAAACGGTGCGTGAGTTGGGGAAGCTGTTTCCTCACACGTGAGGCGGTGATCCCCGGAGTTCAGTTACGAAGGGTTAACTTAACGCGGGCAGCCGGCAACGGTGCCGATTTCCCCGGGTTTTCGGGGCGAAACAGGGTCGGGGGAGAACGGGAGTCTCGCCACAAAAAGTGTCTGGGCGCTCAAAATCGGGTAAGTTAGGGCTGTTGAGATCAATTCGGACTACACATATCCGATAAGACCGTTCAGGGAGACGCCACACCTATGGCCAAGATTATTTATACCCACACCGACGAAGCTCCGATGCTGGCAACCCACTCGTTCCTGCCGATTGTCGAAGCGTACGCCTCGACCGCGGGTGTAGAGATCGAGACGCGAGACATCTCGCTGGCCGGCCGCATCATTTCCGTCTTCGGCGACTACGTCACCGCCGAGCAGCAGGTTCCCGACGCACTGGCAGAACTTGGCGCACTGGCCAAGAGCCCGGATGCAAACATCATCAAGCTGCCGAACATCTCGGCCTCCATCCCGCAGCTCAAGGCAGCCATTGCCGAACTGCAGGCCGCCGGCTACGCACTTCCGGACTACCCGGACAATCCTTCCTCTGATGAAGAGACCGACGTCCGCGCGCGCTACGACAAGATCAAGGGTTCCGCAGTGAACCCGGTGTTGCGCGAAGGCAACTCGGACCGCCGCGCCCCGTTGAGCGTGAAGAACTACGCCCGCAAGAACCCGCACACCATGGGTGCCTGGACCGCTGAGTCCAAGACCAACGTCGCGACCATGGCCGAGGACGACTTCCGTGCAAACGAGAAGTCCGTGGTCATCGAGGCGGACCAGAACCTCTCGATCCGCTTCGTTGGCGAAGACGGCGAAGTCAAGGTCCTGAAGAAGTCCCTGCCCGTGATCAAGGACGAGATCATCGACGGCACCGTCTTGCACGCCGCCTCGCTGAACGCGTTCCTGAAGGATGCCCTTGCCCGCGCCAAGGCCGATGACGTGCTCTTCTCGGCACACCTGAAGGCCACCATGATGAAGGTCTCCGACCCGATCATCTTCGGCCACGTCGTCAAGGCCTTCTTCTCCGAGCTCTTTGAGACCTACGGCGAGCAGCTCGAGGCAGCCGGCCTGAACCCGAACAACGGCCTCGCAGCCATCCTCGGCGGGCTCGACGAGCTTTCCGACGACGTGCGCGCCGGTGTCGAGGCACTGATCGCCAAGGGCTTCGAAGAGGGCCCGGCCATCGCGATGGTCGACTCCGACAAGGGCATCACCAACCTGCACGTCCCCTCGGACGTCATCGTTGATGCCTCGATGCCCGCCATGATCCGCACCTCGGGCCACATGTGGGACAAGGAAGGCAATGAGCGCGACACCCTGGCAGTACTGCCGGACTCCTCGTACTCGGGTATCTACCAGGTCGTCATCGACGACTGCCGCGCCAACGGCGCCTACGACCCGACCACCATGGGCACCGTCCCGAACGTCGGCCTGATGGCCCAGGCGGCCGAGGAATACGGCTCCCACGACAAGACCTTCGAGATCAAGGCAGCCGGCCACGTCCAGGTCCTGGACGCCACCGGCGGCGTGCTCATCGAACACCAGGTCTTCCCGGGTGACATCTGGCGCGCCTGCCAGACCAAGGACGTGCCGGTGCGCGACTGGGTCAAGCTTGCCGTCAACCGCGCCCGCGCCTCGGCGACCCCGGCCGTGTTCTGGTTGGACGAGACCCGCTCGCACGACGCCGTGCTGATCTCCAAGGTCAACGAGTACCTGGGCGACCACGACACCGAGGGCCTGGTCATCGAGATCCTCTCGCCGGTCGACGCCACCCAGTACACCATCGATCGCATCCGCCGCGGCGAGGACACCATCTCGGTTTCGGGCAACGTGCTGCGCGACTACCTCACCGACCTGTTCCCGATCCTCGAATTGGGCACCAGCGCCAAGATGCTTTCCATCGTGCCGCTGATCGCCGGTGGCGGCCTGTTCGAGACCGGCGCCGGTGGCTCCGCCCCGAAGCACGTCTCGCAGCTGGTGAGCGAAAACCACCTGCGCTGGGATTCCCTGGGCGAGTTCCTGGCCCTGGCCGTTTCCTTCGAGCACCTGGCCAACACCTCGGACAACCCGCGCGCGCAGATCCTGGCCGACACGCTGGATGCCGCAACCGGCACCTTCCTGCTGGAGAACAAGTCGCCCAAGCGCAAGGCCGGCGAGCTGGACAACCGCGGCAGCCACTTCTACCTGGCCAAGTACTGGGCCGAAGAGCTCTCCGCACAGACCAAGGATGCCGAGCTGGCAGCGGCATTCACGGCCGTCTCCGAGGCACTGGGCGGCAACGAGGAAGCCATCGTGGCCGAGCTCGCCGCCGTTCAGGGCACCCCTGTCGACCTGGGCGGCTACTACCGCCCGGTCGAGGAAAAGGTCGCCGACATCATGCGTCCGAGCGCCACGCTTAACGCCGCACTGGAACTGCTCACCAAGTAGTCCTTTTCGGTCTCAACACATCAGCGCAAAGGCCGCCACCTCCCTCACGGGACGTGGCGGCCTTTGCCGTATCCGGCGCCTACAGCCCGCGACCGACTTCCCAGATGCTCTCGGAGGTGCCGGTGAGCAGGGCGTTGACGGAGGCCGCCTGCGCGTCGGTGAACGAGGCGATGTAGTCGACGATGGCCCGGGCCCGGCCCAAACGCTCGATCTCGCTGCGTGGGGCGTCCGGGAGCGAGGCAGGGGACTCGGCATAGAGCGTGCGGTATTCGCCGGTTGCCGCCTCGACGGAGTCCAGCAGCCGGCGCGGCGCGCGTGCGGCATCCTGCGGGTCATCCAGCCACGCCGCCAGCCCCTCGGCCAGCGACCTGATGATGCGGGTCTGTCCGCGCTGGTACAAGGCCAGGTCGGAGCGCTCGAGCACAAATCGCTCGTGCACGAACTTGAGCACCACCACGTCGTGCCAGGCCTCGTCGGCCAGCCGGACGTGCCCGCTGCGGATCCCCGGGTCTCTCTCCACCGCGATCGATGCCTGGAGCCTGTCGATCCAGCGCCGGGTGAAGGCGGTGACCGCGCGGTCGGCATCCAGCCCGCCGTCATAGGGCAGCGACAGCAGTCCCTCGACCAGGTCGTGGCCCACGCGCTGCACCGAGGCACGGAAGGCCTCGGCGTTGGCGATCCACGGGTCCTTGGCAGCAACCCGCCGCCAGGTGCGCTCGAGCCCGTGGCCGGGCAGGCGCTGATCCAGCTCGTGCACATCCATCCCGGCCAGCTCGGCCCCGGAGTCGAGCCAGCGCCGTAGCTCGGTGGACACCGAGGAATACTGCAGCACCCCGGCCCGGTAGAAATCGTCCAGGTCGTGCACCGCATAGGCGATGTCGTCGGCGATGTCCATGACCGAGCATTCCAGGGTCTGCTGGTGTTCGGCGATCTGCGGGAACACCGAGAGCACATCGCGCATCTCCGCCGACTCGATGTCGTAGGCCGAGTATTTCAGCGCGGCGCTGCCGCCGCCGGCACCCACTCCGCGCGGCAGCAGTTCCGGGGGCCGGGAGGGCATCGAGCTCCATTCGTTGCGGGTCCACGGGTACTTCAGCACCGCAGCACGCACCGCACGGGTCAGGTTCAGCCCGCGCGCGCTCGCATCGCAGCTGTCCAGCGCGGTGAGGATGCGGAAGGACTGGGCGTTGCCCTCGAACCCGTCGGGCAACCCGAGGATCTGTCGGGCCGCGCGGTCAAGTTCCTGTTCGCCCAGATGCCCGAAGGGCGGGTGGCCCAGGTCGTGGGCGGCCGCGGCCGCCTGCACCACCACGGGATCGCAGCCGCCAAGCTGGGCCACGAGCCGGCGCGTGGGCTCGTCGGCATTGCGCAACCCGATGGCAATGGAGCGGGCCACCGC
>NZ_JBKKAP010000138.1:0-6469 GCF_046714615.1 Paeniglutamicibacter sp. | reverse complement strand
GGGGTGGTGGCCCCCCATTTCGGGGCCCCCCCCCCCCCGACCTCGTTAACCGATATGCGCAGGCCGACAGCGGGTTCGCCCGCTTCTCGCGCCGGGCCCGCTGAAACCATGCGCCAGTCGCCCCTCCTGCGGACGCGGGCAGTGCGGTACGTTGGAACCAGGTACTTCTTCAACCCTAAACTCGCATGGTGGACGCAACTAATGGACTCAACAAAGAAAAAACATATGAGCCCGCCCGCCGAAGTTCGCCCTGGCGACGATCTTGATCTCTACGATTCCAAGATCGTCACGAATGTCTCCGGCCGCACCGCAATGACTCGCAAACGCCTTGCCAACGGCCGTGAGACTCGCGCATTTCTTGAAGCCGCGCTGGACCTCACCACCGAGCTTTTTAACCCGGCGCTATCGGAACAGCTGCTTGATGCCGATGAGGACGACGCTCGTCCGGTCATGTCGTATCTGTCCCGCCGAAAGGTTCTGGCGAAGGCCAAGAAGAATTGTGGCGACGACTTCCCCCTCAGTGAAAACATGATGCGCCACCGCTGGAGCTCGCATGGGGACTTTCTGGCCGACTTCGTTTCCTACGCCCTGGCCGACAAGCACTGGAGTCTCGAGGTCGCGTTCTCGCAGCATGCCAAGGACTTGTTGACCGCCGAAGATGATTTTCCCCGGGCCGTCCACCGCGTCGCCTACGAGGACCTCAAGCGGGTGCTGGAGCTGCCCGCCTTCAGGTTTCAGCTGCTGGCCGTGGCAACGGCCCAGGCGGATTCCGCATCCGCGCAGGCGTTGGCACGCATGTACACCAATCTGTCGCAGGTGTGGATGGCGCTCTACACCACCGTATTTGAACACTACGGGCTCACGTTCAGGCCTGGCGTGACCATGGAAGATTTCAACATCTTGCTGCAGTCTATGGCTGAGGGACTTGGGCTGAGATTGATCTCCGGTGTGGATGAACGGCTGCTTGACCACGAGAAGCGGACTTCACTGTTGGGAACCGCCGCGCTTTCGCTGTTTCTGGCATTGGTCGACCCGGGTGACGGGCTCACCGTCGAGCAAGCAGCGGAAACCGCCATGGGCCAGCGGCGCACGACATAGATTCGGATTCGACCGGCGCCCCGCACTCGTGACTCGGAGCGGGGGGCCGGATACCCCCAAGCAGCCCGGCACCCCCACTCCAACCGCGGCATTGGTCATCATGGGCAACGGACCACATCGATGTCCGTGCAGGGATTAGCCTGCCCGGCCCCAAAACTCTGGTGCCGCGGTGTTCAATGTGCCCCGATCCCCAAGCCAATGCGCAGGTGGCCCAGCGCCCAACGAGTAGCCCCACGCCTTGATGCACCGGGCAGGACCGCCCCACCGTTACCGGTTCGACTTTCTTCCTACGTCCCGACCCATTCACCCAAAGCCGACTTACCACATTGGTTTGCAACCACTGGTCCAATACAAGCAAAGATCCGGGCCCCAGCTCTACCCTCACTTGGGTCAACCTGACTGGGTCCACCCGGTTGGGTGCCATGAATGGGCACCGCCCCTCGCCAGGCGTGCGGCGAGCCTACTTTTGCGCGAGCAGGCGCTGCACGCGCGGCTTGACCTCGGTGGCCAGCAGTGTGATCGACTCCAGCAGGTGTTCCTGCGGGAGTCCGCCGACATCCATTTGGAGGAAGTGGCGCATGTGGCCCATGTAGCCGTGCAGGTGGACGATGCGCTCGGCCACCTCGTCAGGCGAACCCACGTAGTAGGCACCCGGAGCCTCGGCCTGCGCGTCGTAGGCGCGCTTGTCGGGCGCCGGCCAGCCGCGCAGCCGGCCCATTTCCACGTTGATGTTGACCCAGCCCGGGTAGAAACGCTCGAGCGCTTCCTTCTTGGTCGGTGCCACCAGGCCCAATGCCGCCACCGAGATCTTGAGTGATTCTTCCGAATGCCCGGCCTGGGCACCGGCTCGCCTGTACAGCTCGGCCAGCGGGGCGAAGCGGTGTGGCGCCCCGCCAATGATGCCGTAGGACACCGGCAGGCCCAATTGCCCGGCACGCGCCGAGGAGCTTGCGTTGCCGCCCGTGGCCACCCAGATCGGAAGCCTCCCGCCGAGAGGACGCGGCACCACGGCCAGGTCCTCAATTGTCGGGCGCTTGGTTCCGGACCATGTGATATTCGAGTCGTTCGCATTGTTGATCGCCATGAGCAGGTCGAGCTTTTCGGCGTAGAGCTCGTCGTACTCTCCAAGGTCGTAGCCGAAAAGCGGGAACGTTTCCACGGATGAGCCTCGCCCCGCGGTGATCTCGATGCGCCCTCCCCCGGAGATGACCTCGGCCGTGGCGAATTGCTGGAAGATGCGCACCGGGTCGTCGGTGCTGATGATGCTCGCGGCGCTGCCCAGTTTGATGCTGCTGGTGGCGGCGGCCGCGGCGGCGATCAGGGTGCCGGGCGAGGACGCCGGCATGGTCGTGGTGTGGTGTTCACCCACACCGAAGTAGTCCAGGCCGGACGCATCGGCATGCTTGATTGCCTCGAACAGGTTCCGGATTGCTTCGCCGGTTGATCGCAGCGATCCGTCGGCATTGCGCTGGGTGTCGCCAAAGCTGTAGGCACCGATTTCCATGTGGTCATTCCTCATTCGTCGTGTCAGCGTGTGGTGGGTCAGGCGGTGGCAAGGCTGTGTTGCAGCGCGTGTGCCAGTTCGGCGGCGTTGAAGCGGCCATTGAAGATGTTGGTTCCGGGTTCGAAGGATTTTCCTGCAGCCAGATCGCCGGAGTCCACGGAGTCAAAGCCCAGCGTGTCGATGAACCCGGCCACCAGCGATTTGGCGTTCTCGTCATCCCCGGCCACGGCCAATGCCCGGCGGTCCGGCGTTTCCGGATCGGCGGCATCCGGTTCCATCTCGTGGTAACCGATGTGGTTGAAGGACTTCACCACGCGTGAATCGGCCAGGTATGCGGACACGACTTCGCTGGAGGACAGATGGGTGTTTTCAAAGTCAGCAATGTCGCCGTCGGTGGCGGCCCAGTAGTTCATGGCATCGATGACGACCCTGCCACCAAGTGCGTCCGCATTCAGGGATTTGTACTTGTGCAGCGGGATGGCCACGACCACCAGGTCGGAGGCGGCGGCCTCGGCCGCGTCGACTGCCACCGCGCCGGGGGTGACGATCTCGATGATCAGCTCGTTGTCGGCGGCCGGCTTGGACGTGGCAACCTTGACCCGGTATCCGGCGGCCACCGCCAAACGGGCAATAGCTGTACCCACACGCCCGGCACCCAGGATGCCAACGGTCCCCTTGAAGGCAACGTGCTCTTGTGCCCCGATATCCATGTGTCCTGCTTTCCGAGAATTTATGTTGTATTACAGACTATATTCCCAACAGATCATCTGTGCAACACCATAATGTCGGGTATGATGGATGTCATGGCCTCCATTCAGCACGCACCCCTCGCACTCGACAAGCCGCTGCCGGGGTTCCTCCCTGGTGATCTTGCTTGGCACCTGGGAATGATCCTGCGCGGACACCAAACGCACTTTGCCGAGGCCGTGGCGGAGATGCCTTGTTCGGTGCGCGGCTACCAGATGCTTTCCACCGTGGTTCACCATGACCCTGCCAACCAACAGGCCCTGGGTGCGCACTTGGGCATCGACCGTACCGTGTTGACCTACCTCATTGACGATCTCGTCGCCGCCGGGCTGGTTGAGCGCGTGCCTGCCCCGACGGATCGACGCGCCAGGAAGATCGTGGCCACCAAGCAGGGCGAGACCCTGCTGAAACAGCTCGAGGCACGAGTTGCCGCGGCCGAACAGACCTTGCTCACCGGGCTCGACGCGGGTGAAAGCGAGCAGCTCGCGCGCCTGGTCTCCAAGCTCTCCATGGCGATCCATCGCGCACAACCCGGCGCCAATCCCTGCGAAGCCATGGACCACCTGGGCTAGTCACCCGGTTGGCCGAGAGCCGTCACCGAAACGTCACAGGCGGATGGTTCCGGTCACTAACCGTGATCCGACAGGCGCGGGCACCATAGACTCGTGCCATGAACGCTGGCGACATTACATTCCACACCCGCAAATGGGTCCGCCCCGAAGATCTCAATGCCAATGGCACTCTCTTCGGAGGAAGTCTGCTGCGCTGGATCGACGAAGAGGCCGCGATCTATGCCATCGTCCAGTTGGGCAACGGATTCGCCGTCACCAAGTACATGTCGGAGATCAATTTCGTCTCCTCGGCGCAGCAAGGTGACCTCATTGAGATGGGCCTGACCGCCACCCACTTCGGCCGTACCTCGCTGACCATGCGCGCGGAGGTGCGGAACATGTTCACACGCCAGTCCATCCTCACCATCGAGAAGATCGTCTTCGTGAACATCGGTCCGGACGGTGCCCCGGCAGCGCACGGTTACTCGGAGATCACCTACGACCGCGACCGCATCCCCGGCGAGCACCTGAAGATCAAGCTGCCCGAAGAGCAGTAGCCGGTTCGCACAGGGGCCACCCGTCCATCCGAAGGTGTCGGCTAAGACGCCTTCTTCACCGGGCGAAAGACTCCCCCGCCCCACTGGACGCCGCTGCGCATCAGCCACAATTCGCAAGGTCGAATGGTTCCCAAACGAACCTTGTGGCATGGCGGAACATAGCTGTCGTCGATCTCTGAGTCGTCACCACGTGTCCAGAACTCGTCGTTGATCCTGAATATGTTTGCCATGACCTCGCAATCGCAGTAGCCACCCAGTTCGGGGAATTTTCGTTCCAGCGAGGTGGCCCTCGGTGCCCGCAGATCCCGGTAGGTGGTGCACCACTTCAGCCCGCTGCAGCCGTGCTCGAGCATGCGGTTGACGTAGCAAGCCAGGCATTCGTAGCGTGGCGGCAGCAGCCTCTTCGCGATCTTGAGCGCATCCTCAAGGTCCGAGACGGTGTATTGGTCCATGGTGAACTCCTCGAATCGGTGGAGTCTTCAGCATGGGATCAAAACCCTGCCCCAGGTCGTTCAGGGCAACTGGGCTGTGCACAAGCAGAATGGGCGGGTTGTCGCCTGCCGCTGTGAGGGGAAGCCGTTGCCCCTGCACGGACTCAGGCGTTGCCCTGAAACCGCACAATCCGCTCAATGGCCTCAACGACCGCGTCGAATCCGGCGGCAAAGCTCAGGCGCACATGGTGCTGCCCGTTGACGTGGTCAAAGTCGTTGCCGGGAACAATCGCCACGCCCTCGGCTTCCAGCAACGCAGCACAATATGCGGCGGCATTTTCATGGGCCCCCAGCTTCTCGCCCAGATCCGCATACAGGTAGAAGGCGCCGTCGGCCGGCGCGCTCTCACCCCAGCCGAGGCGACCAATCGACCCCAGCACCACGGCTCGGGTCCGCGCGAACTCGGCCACCCGGGCCTCGGCCTCGGCATAGGAGTCCTCGGTGAACGCGGCCAGCGCCGCGAATTGGGCGGGAGCCGGCGGGCAAAGCGCCACGTTGCCGGCCAACGCGTCCACGGTGGCCAGCATGTCGTCGGGGACCAGCGCCCAACCCAAGCGCCAGCCGGTCATGCCCCAGTACTTCGAGAAGCTGGAGATCACCACGGTGTCGGTGTCCAATTCCCAGGCACTGATCGAGCGGCGAACCTCGGATCCCGGTTCCGGGTAGTCAATGCCATGGTAGATTTCGTCGCTGATCAGCCTGACGCCGCGTTCCTTGCACCAGCCGGTCAGCTCCGCGAGCTCCGGGCCGGAGACCATGGTTCCGGTGGGGTTCGCCGGAGACGCCAGCATCAGGCCGTCGAGATGTCCATGTTCCTGCCAAGCCGCTTCGAGCAGCTGCACGGTGGGCTGGTAGCGGGATTCCTGCCCGGCGTCCAGTTCAATGACATCGATGCCCAGAGTGCGCAGGATATTGGCGTAGGCGGGATAGCCGGGGCGGGCCAGTGCCACCTTGTCACCGACGTTGAAGGCGGAAAGGAAGGTCAGCATGAAGGCGCCGGAGCTGCCGGTGGTGATGGCGACGTTGTCCGCCGGGACCTCGATGTTGTACCAACGCTTGTAGTGTCCTGCAATGGCTTCACGAAGTTCCCGGATGCCCAAGGCCGGCGTGTAGGTCAGCGGTGTGCCGGCCGCATGGATCTCGGCGGCGCGCTTGGAGACGGCGGATGGAGCTCCATCGTTGGGCTCGCCCGCGCACAGCGAAATGACATTTCGGCCTGCGGCCCGCAAGTGGGCGACCCTGTTCAGGATGTTCATGACCTCAAACGCAGGAACCTTCGCCCGATCCGCGACCTTCAACATTCGCTGCACTCTTCCTCCGGTTTTTTGTGCCGTACTGACAACTTCACCAAGCCTGTCATATACCGGAGGGTTGACGCGCGAAGGCCCCACCTATTGAACTGGTCCCCGAAAGTTGGACTCGGTAAGTAAAAGTCTACGCAGCCAGTGCCTGGGCCCGGTATTTCATCGGGCTCAGGCACTCGAGCGTTAACGAGATGCGGTCATGGTTGTACCAGTGGAT
>NZ_JBKKAP010000137.1:0-1986 GCF_046714615.1 Paeniglutamicibacter sp. | reverse complement strand
GGGTGTCGGTATGCGGGGGGGGCGCCCGCTTAATTTGGGGGGGGCGCCGTCGACGCGACAGGTTCAGCCGGAGCCTCGGCCACGGCCTCAGAATTCGAGCCATCACCTTCGGCGTCCAGCTCGAGGTTCACATGGTCCCCGGTGTCCGCTGATTCGTTCAGCGCGGCATCGTCGGTGATCGGCTTGACTGCTTCCGGCCCAGCCGCAGCTGCGGGATTTGCTGGCGTCGAAACCGAGCCGGCTACTTTGGCGGGCTCCGCTTTGTCTGCCGCTTCCGCGTTCGCATCCCGGGGCGCCGCTGCAGGCTTAATGACCGGAGCGGTAACCGGCTTCGCCGGAGCACGGACCGATTTGCCATTGGTAGCGCCGGCGGCAGGCGGGTTGCCCTCCGCGGAACCCTGCGCTGCCGTTTTCCCAGTGTCCTGCGTGGCTTGTGCGGGCTTGGCAACCGGGACTGCAGCAGGCGTTGCAGCGGGGGCCGTCCCGGCCTTGAGAGGCGCAACAGCCGCATTGGTCTTGGGTTCCACGGAAGGGGCAGACATCTTGGCAGCCGCCGGAGTCACGGCGGTGACGCTCTTCGCATCACCGGCGGCAACGACGGGCTTCTTCGCCGGCTGAGGCTTGGCCGGTCCGGACCGGCCATCGGGCTTCGACGCGGAGGCACCCGAGGTTTTTGTCGCTGTCGGTATCGGTTGCCGGGCGGCCGGGGAAATAGGCTGGCCCCCGGGTGCCGAGTTAGCCGGGGAACCCGTCTTGGCCGGACCCGGAACGGGTGCAGCGGCTGCGGGCTTTGCCGGAGAAACGGGCTTGGCCGGGGCTGGGGCGGGCACAACAGCTGCGGGCCTGGCAGGAGAAACGGGCTTGGCCGGAGCCGGAGTGGGCACAACAGCTACCGGCTTGTCCGGAGAAACGGGCTTGGCCGGAGCCGGAGCGGGCACAACGGCTGCGGGCTTTGCCTTGTTGACGGTGGGGTCAAGCGGTTTTGGCGGGCTCGCCACGAAGCGGGCGGCCGTTCCGGTCGCACTGGGTGCCGGCTTGGAGACCTTGTTGCCGGCGGGCGTACCCGTCGAACCTTCTTGCTTATTCCCGGTCGTGACTTGGTATTTCCTGGGCGGACCGGGCTTGGGGGAAACCGCTGCAGGGGTTCCAGGGGTCTTGGCAGTCGCATCACCGGTGACGTCGGCTGGGACGGTGTTCTTCGCTGGCACACCGTTTTTCGACGTTGGCTGCTCCGGCATGTTGGCCTTACCTCACATGAAATCGACAAAGCTTGACTTACGCCGAGCTTTCCACTTACCAAACAAGTCTATGGCGTCGGCACCGCGTGAAGGCAAAACCTCATGTCACCCGGCATTTCTCCGCTTTTGGTGCGCCCGTTCAGGGTTGACGCCCAACCCGTAGGAAACCTCCCCGGAGGGCGATCTGGCCCAATCTGGGGCACCGCCGTTAAAGCAAATGATCTGCGGCCCTGAATCAGGACCGCAGATCATTTCTTTGTGGCGGGGACAGGATTTGAACCTGTGACCTCCGGGTTATGAGCCCGGCGAGCTACCGAACTGCTCCACCCCGCGTCGGTAGATACAACACTACCAGTGCGTTCCCGCCATGCCTAATCGGGCAGTGTTTTCGTCGATGGTTCGCGCTCCGGCCAGCATGTTCCACACACGACCAGGGCGCTTGGATTGATTTCTGCATCAGGAGACGGCTTCAGTGAAATTACCCACCGAGACAACACTCCGCCGGACAAAAGGGAAGGACCCCGACCTGGTTTCCCTGGTCGGGGTCCTTCATTCGTGGCGGGGACAGGATTTGAACCTGTGACCTCCGGGTTATGAGCCCGGCGAGCTACCGAACTGCTCCACCCCGCGGCGATATAACAATCATCGCCGATTGGGTGAACAGTAAGCAAATCCTGGAGGTGTGGGGCCCCGGCCCCAACAGGAGCGGGGGCGCCCCGCGGCGCCCCGGGGGGGGGGCCACCCGAGA
>NZ_JBKKAP010000136.1:0-11101 GCF_046714615.1 Paeniglutamicibacter sp. | reverse complement strand
GCGGATGAACATTTCATCCGCACCGCCGGCGCCCGTTTTTGTGTCGCGGCGTCGCTAGTCGTCTTCGGGCACGCGCACCATGCCCTCCTGGGCGACGGTGGCCACCAGCTGTCCCTCACGATTGAAGATCCTGCCGGTGGCCAGGCCGCGGGCACCGGAGGCGCTGGGGGATTCCTGCACATAGAGCAGCCACTGGTCGACGCGGAACGGGCGGTGCCACCACATGGCGTGGTCCAGGCTCGCCACCGACATGCCGGGGGTGATCCAGGTCAGCCCGTGGCGACGCAGTATCGGTTCCAGCAGCGTGTAGTCGCTGGCATAGGCGAGCGCGGCGCGGTGCATGGCAGGGTCCTCGGGCATCGCCGAGGTCGTCTTCATCCACACCGCGTTCACCGCACGGCGATCCCGTGGTCCCTTGAAGTACAGCGGTTCGCTGATGTACCGGATGTCGAAGGGGCGGTTGAACGCGTACTCCTGCGCGACCGGATGGTCAAGGTCGCCGATGAGCTCGGCGGTGGTGGGCAGCGACTCGGGGTCCGGGACGCCCTCGGGCATGGCGTCCTGGTGGTCAAGCCCCGCCGAGGGGGCCTGGAACGAGGCGATCATCGACAGGATCGGCACGCCGTTTTGGTACGCGTGCACCCGGCGGGCGGAGAACGACCTGCCGTCACGCAGCCGTTGCACCCCGAAGGTGATGGGCAGGGTGGCGTCCCCGGCGCGCAGGAAGTAGCCGTGCATGGAGTGGATGGGGCGGTTCTCGGCGATGGTCTTGGACGCCGCCATCACCGACTGCCCGAGCACCTGGCCGCCAAATACCCGGCTGCGGGCCTGCGGCGGGGTGTGTCCCACGAAGATGTCCTCGTCGGTGCGGGCCTCGGGATCGCCGCTGAGGTCCAGCAGCTCAATCAGCTTCTGCGTCGTGGTGTCGTTGGTGCTCACGTGTCTGCTCCTTGGGGCCCGGAATGTTGATCTGCTAAGACACTATCGCCCCCGCGGCGGGTTCGCCGTATCCTCCGGCGCCGGTCGCTGGGGTGTTTTGGCGGACGTCACCGCGGGCAACGGCATTGAGCTCCAGGCGCCCGACATGAAAGTATGAAGTCATGGCAAGTGAAACAGTTGTACTCGAGGACCAGGAAACCGTTTCGGACCTGTCCACGTTCTTCTCCCGCGCACGCTCGATCGAAGATGGCGCGGTGCTGCTGCAGGCAGCCGGCAGCGCGCTGGCGCTGTATGTCCCGGTGCTCTATCCGGAGTTCCTGGGCGATTCGGTCCCCACCGTGCTGGGCATGCGTGCGGTGCGCCTGGGCAGCCCGGCCGAGGCCGGCGGGGTCTATGCCATCTCCGCGCTGACCGACCGGCTGGCCCGGATGGACGGCACGTCGCTGGAACTCTCGATGCCCCCCGCCCAGGTCAACGCGTCGTGGGCCGGCCAGCAGGTGCCACGCGGCGGCTGGGAACAGCGCGAGACGTTTGAGGACGATGCGCTGCTGGCCGAGGCGATGCGGGGGATCGGCGTGGTGGCCCAGGCGCTGCCCGAGAACGCCGGCAAGCCGGTGCTCAAGACCGTGCGCGCGAGGATCTGGTCCTCACCCGTTGAGGGAGTGGCAACGCCGATGCCGCTGGGCATGGCCTTCGGGGCGCATGCGCTGGGATTCCTGCGCGCGGGGGCAACCTCGACGCTGTATTCCTCCGGACCGTGGTTGCGCCTGAGCTGCGGCGGCGGGCACGTGGTGGCACGCCAGGGCGGCGTCCTGGGCTAGGGGGAAGGCGTGGAGGCGGGACACCCCGGCGCTTGGTCGGGTGCGTTCACCAGCGAATGCGCGGCACGGTCGAAGTAGTCCCAGAGCGTATCGGCCTGCAACGGCGGCAACTCCAGGGAATCCACTGCCGTGCGCATGTGCCGCAGCCAGACATCGCGGTTGTGCGAGTTGATGGTGTACGGCACGTGCCGCATGCGCAGGCGCGGGTGGCCGCGACGTTCGGAATAGGTCGTGGGCCCGCCCCAGTACTGCTCCAGGAACAATTGCAGGCGCATGGTCGCCGGACGCAGGTCGGTCTCCGGGTACATGGAGCGGAATTCCGCGTCCTCGCCGACCGATTCGTAGAACTTCTCCGCCAGCTTGCGGAAGGTATCCCGCCCGCCGACCTGGGCGTAGAAGGTGCCCTCGTAGAGGCTCGGGTCGTGGTCGTCATTTGGGGTCAGGCGGCCCTCGGGCAGGGTGGCACTCAGCGAGGCGCCCACCGGGCGCAGTTCGGCCACGTGCTTGCCGAGGCTCTCGCCTGCCGGCAACAGGACCGGCTTGGGGGTGGAAACTGGTTCCGGGTGGTTCTCGTTCACGTCGGTGGTGTCCTTTCAGTTCCCGGCTGGTGCCCGGGACCCTTCAGTGCCATTATCCCGTGGATGCGGCGCGGGCAGCCGGGCTTTCGCGCAGGGCGTGAGAACCCGGCGGCCGGGGCACCGATCCGGCTACGTCGCCTCGCCCAGGTGCTTGAGTGCCTCGCGCACCGACAGCGGGCTCATGTCCGCCCGATGCCCGGCGACCCAGGACCGCACCCACCCGGGGTCGGTCTTGCCGTATTGCCGCAGCGCCCAACCCATTGCCTTGCGGATGAAGAACCCGGGGTCGCCCAGGTTGGCGGCCAACGCCCCATCGAGCAAATCGGTGTCGGTGTGCGCCCCCAGGTGCAGCTGGCAGATCATCGACTGGCGGCGCTTCCACGGGTTTGCGTCCCGGGACCAGTCGCGCATCATCTGGCCGATGGATTCCGGGTGGGTGCGCAGCAGCTCCCCATAGCGCCGTGAACAGCCGTCGACGATGTCCCACCAGGCGCCCTCGGTGATCATCCGCTCATAGAGCGGCAGGAATTCCAGGCGCCCGCGGCAGGGCGCGGCTGCGCAGATTTCCTGGGCGGCGTACCAATGTTCCCGGTGCGTGGCGTTTGACCAGAGCGCGGTGGCTAGTGCCAGTCGGTCGGCCGCGCTTGCCGCTCCCGCGTCCCTGGCCAGCTGGCGGGCAACGCGGCGCACCTCGGGGAGCGCCACACCCAAAAAGGGCTGCGTGGTCTTCATGTAGGCCTGCGCCGCCGCTGCCTTGCCGTCCACGACGTGGGGCAGCAGCCTTGCGGTGAGCAGGTCAACCGCCGCATGCTCCGCCGCCAGGTCCATGGTTCAGGCTCCCGGGGCCACGGGGGCGTGGTGCACCGGGAAATTCACGCTGCGGGCGATGAAGCACACGGCGTTGGCCTCCGCATGCAGCGAATCGGCCAGGTCGCGCTGGGATTCGTCTCTTAGTTCCACGCGCGGGGCAAGCGTTGCCTCGAGGAACTCGCCGCTGCCGTCGCGGTTCAGCCGCAGCACCCCGGCCGCCGCGTCGGTGTAGCCGGTCACCACCATCGAATGCTTCACCGCCACGTGCAGGTAGGAGAGCATGTGGCACTGGGACAGGGCTGCCAGCAGCAGCTGCTCGGGGTTCCACCTGTCCTTGTCCCCGTGGAAGGTCGGGTCGGCGGTGCCGGGCAGGTCGGGCAGGCCCGCGGCGCGGATCACGTGGTCGCGCCCGTAGCCGCGGTAGGAGCTGGTGCCTTCCCCGCGGTTGCCGGTCCAGGAAATGTCGACGCGATAGTTGTGCAGTGCCAGGTTCATGCCTCCATTCTCGCCGGTGACGGGGGTACAGGTGCAAATGCCGCACCGGCACCCCCGTTTCCTCGGACGGTATGGGGGCCTAGGCGTCGGCCGCCTGGGCCGCCAGGGCACGGACCACCGCATCGCGGCTCTCGATGACCAGCCGGCGCAGGGCCGGGGATTCGTCCCCGAGGGTGCCCAGGAACGCATCGGTCTTGGCGAGGGTCTCCGGGGTGGTTTGCGCCGCCGGGTAGAGCCCGGTGACGATTTGCTGGGCGATCTCGTAGCTCTTGGTCTCCCACACCGTGCGGGCGGTGTCGAAGTACTCGTCGAGGTAGCCGGAGATCAGGGCCGCATCGTGCACGTGGTTGAAGCCGGTGATCGCGGAGCGCTGCTCGACGTTCGAGAGCTTTCCGCCGATCACCGCATCCCAGGCCGCGCGCTTGGCCTCGGCCGTGGGCATGGCGGCCCGGGCCGTGTGGGCGGCGAGCTGCCCGGCGGAGGTGGCATCGCGTTCCAGCTCCGCCGCGATTGTCCCGGCGTCGGCGCGCCCGCCGGCGGCCAGGGAGGTGAGCAGGTCCCAGCGCATCTCCGCATCCACTGCCAGCCCCTCCAGGACGTGTTCGCCCGAGAGCAGGGCGGCGACGGCGTCGAGCTGTTCGGCGGTGTGCGCCAGGTGGGCGAAGGCGCCGACGAATTGCAGCTGCGCGTCGGAGCCGGCCGCGGCGGCCCGTGCCAGGTCCCAGAGCTTCTCGGCTGCCCCAAGGCGCGCGGCCGGGGCACCGGTGCGATCGACGTAGTAGTCCAGGGCGGTGTTCAGCTGGCGCAGCAGGACCATGATCACGCTGGAATCGGTCTCGTGCCCGATGTTGTTCAGCACCAGTTCCAGGTAGGCGCGGGCCGGGGTCTCGGCGTCGCGGACAGCGTCCCAGGCAGCTCCCCAGACCAGCGTGCGCGGCAGGGACTCGCGGAAGTCCTTCAGGTGTGCGGTGGCGGTGGCCAGCGACTGCCCATCGAGGCGGATCTTGGCGTAGGCCAGGTCGTCGTCGTTGACCAGCACCAGCGCCGGACGCTTGCGCCCCACCAGGGCCGGGACGGCGGTGGAAGGCCCGGCCACGTCGAATTCCTCGCGGTGCACGCGGACCAGGGCGCCATCGGCATCCAGGTCGTAGAAGCCCACGGCCAAGCGGTGCGGGCGGATCACCGGGTGTTCGGCGACGGCGGTCTGGGTGATGGAGAAGTCGGTGATCTGCCCGGCGTCGTCGGTGGAGATCACCGCGCGCAGCGTGTTGACGCCGGCGGTTTCCAGCCACAGCTTCGACCATTCCGAGAGGTCGCGGCCGGATGACGCCTCAAGCTCGCGCATCAAATCCGGCAGTTCGGTGTTGCCCCAGGAGTGCTTGGCGAAGTAGCTGCGCACCCCGGCCATGAATTCCTCCTGGCCGACCCAGGCGACCAGCTGGCGCAGCACCGAGGCGCCCTTGGCGTAGGTGATGCCGTCGAAGTTCACCAGCACGTCTTCCAGGTCGTTGATCTGCGCGACGATCGGGTGGGTGGAGGGCAGCTGGTCCTGGCGGTAGGCCCAGTTCTTCTCCATGATGTTGAAGGTGGTCCACGAGGAAGTGAATTCGGTGTTCTGCGCCGCGGCGAGCGTTGACATGAACTCGGCGAAGGATTCGTTCAGCCACAAATCGTTCCACCAGCGCATGGTGACCAGGTCGCCGAACCACATGTGGGCCAGTTCGTGCAGGATGGTGATGGCGCGGCGTTCGATCGCGGCATCGGTGGGCCGGGACCTGAACACGTAGGACTCAACGAAGGTCACCGCGCCGGCGTTCTCCATGGCGCCGGCGTTGAACTCGGGAACGAAGAGTTGGTCGTACTTCCCAAACGGATACGGGGTGCCGAACTGCTTCTCGAAGAACTCGAAGCCCTGGCGGGTGAGGGCGAAGATGTTTTCGGCGTCCAGGTGCTCCATGAGCGAGGCGCGGGCGAAGACGCCCAGCGGGATGACCCGTCCGTCGCTGCTGGTCAACTCCGAGCGGACGCACTGGTACGGACCGGCGATGAGCGCGGTGATGTAGGAGGAGATGCGCGCTGTCGGCGCGAAGGCCCAGGTCTTGGCACCCTCGCGGGCAGCGACCGGCACCGGGGTGGTGGCGTTGGAGATGACGTCCCAGTGCCCCGGGGCGGTGATGGTGAAGGCGAAGGTGGCCTTCAGATCGGGCTGCTCGAAGACCGCGAACATGCGGCGGGAATCGGGCACCTCGAACTGGGAGTACAGGTACACCTCCTGGTCCACCGGGTCCACGAACCTGTGCAGGCCCTCGCCGGTGTTCATGTAGAGCGCGTCGGCGTCTATGACCAGGGTGTTCTCGGCCGCGAGGCCCGGCAGCGCGATGCGCACGCCGTCGGACACCTCGGCCGGGTCCAGCTCGGTGCCGTTCAGGTTCACCGAGCGGACGGCCGCGGTGACGGCGTCGATGAAGGTTTCAGCGCCGTCGGCGGCGGAGAAGCGCACGGTGGTGCGCGAGGAGAAGACGGTGTCGGACCCGGTCAGGTCCAGCTCGACGTCGTAGGAGTGGACGGTGATCAATTCGGCCCTGGTGCGGGCCTCATCGCGGGTGAGGTTCATGCCTGGCATGGTCGCTGACGCGCCTTTCGATGGTTGCCGGTTGCGAAAATCTTGGTGTTCTGGGCTGACCCGAAGCGCCGCCCCGTGGTGCGGCACGGAACGCTGGGCACCACGGGAGTGTGAAACAAGCCTTGAACAGTGTGCCCATTGTCTCACCAACACCCCACGGTGCCGCAAGTGGCGCGGGACTGGTTTGATGGATGACACGGGAATTGGTGTGGTGCTGCTGGGATACGGCGCAATCGGGCAGGCGGTTCACCGGATGCTCGCACCTGTTGCGGACTCGGTGCGGGTGCTCGGGGCGCTGGACCGGGCAGCCCTGGAAGGCACCGCGGGACAGGTGCGCATGGCAGGGCCGGCCGGGCAAGAAGTGCCGGTGCTGGAACTGGGAGCCGCCATCGAATTGGCCGATGTCATTCTCGAATGCGCTTCCCCGGCGGCGGTGCGCGCCTACGGTCCCGGGATTATCGGCGCGGGGACCGACCTGCTGGTGGCCTCGCTCGGTGCGCTGGTCGATGGCCGGCTGCGGGAAACCCTGCTGGAACGGGGCCCGGGACGCTGCCACCTGTCCACCGGCGCAATCGGGGGACTGGACCTCATCCGCGCCTCCGCCGGGACCATTGAGAGCATCGAGCTGTCCACCCGCAAACCGCCGGCGGCACTGCTCCACCCCGGGCTGCCCACCGCACTGCGGGCTTCGATCGCCAGGGCGGAGACCACGGGCAGCTCCCGGCACGTTTTTGGCGGTTCCGTCGCCGATGCCGTCCGCCTCTTTCCCTCCAACATCAACGTTGCTGCGGCCCTGGGGCTGGCGGCCGGGGACATGGACCTGGTGCGCGTGGACATCGTTGCCGATCCTTCCGCCACGCTGACCGGCCACGCCATCGAGGTGCACGGGAGTGGTGGGCACTACCGGTTCGGGATCGAGAACTTCCCTGACCCCGACAATCCTGCCACCAGCGCCTTGACCGCACGCTCGACGGTCTCCGGATTGCTGCGGCTGGCCGGGCACGGCCCGCACTTCATCTAGCTGCCGGATCCCCTCCGTCGCCCTGATCGTGGGTGCCGGCCCCGGAGTCGTGCGTGGATCCCCGGCGCGGGGGAGCGCGCATCCATACGCTCGCCACCATGGAAGAGGCCCCGAACCCGGCGGCCCCGCCCAATTCCCTGGCGGCCGGGCGGCGTCCGGCGGGGTCATCGACTTAGTGCCACGCCGCACCCGGCGCTAGGCTGGTGCCTGCATCTTCCCCCTCCCCGGTCTAAGGACACAACACATGCGCGTTCACATTGCCACCGACCACGCAGGCCTCGAGCTCAGCGCCCACCTCATCGAGCACCTCGGCGCCAAGGGCTACGAGATGATCGACCACGGTCCCAGCGCGTACGACGCGGAGGACGACTACCCTTCCTTCTGCATCAACGCCGCCCTTGCCGTGGTTGCCGACCGGGCCGCCGGCCTTGACTCGCTGGGCATCGTGCTGGGCGGCTCGGGCAACGGCGAGCAGATCGCCGCCAACAAGGTCGTCGGCATCCGCGCCGCCCTGGCCTGGAACCTGGACACCGCCCGCCTGGCCCGCGAACACAACGACGCCAACGTCGTGGCGGTGGGCGGACGCCAGCACTCCCTGGAGGAGGCCACCGGCATCATCGAGGCGTTCCTTTCCGAGCCGTTCTCCAACGTCGAGCGCCACATCCGCCGCATCGGAAAGATCGCCACCTACGAAACCATCGGCGAGGTCGTGGCCTAACCCAGCCACGGCACCCCACCATGCCCGAAGGCCACTCCGTACACCGACTTGCCCGCCAATTTGACGATGTCTTTGGCGGGCAAGTCCTTGCCGTCTCCTCGCCGCAGGGCCGCTTTGCCCCCGCAGCCACGCTGATCGACGCCCAACGGCTCACCTCCTCGCACGCGCACGGCAAGCAGCTCTTCCTGGGCTTCGGGAACGAGCTGGTGCTGCGCGTGCACCTGGGTCTCTACGGGGCGTGGAGCTTCGGCGGAGACGAACACTTCTCCGGGGCCTCCTCGATCGGTGCCCCGCGCAAGGTGGGGGAGCGCGAACAGGGGCCCGACGAGGAAGTCGGCCCCTACACCGGCCCGCCCGAGCCGGTCGGGCAGGTTCGCGCGCGGCTGGGCAGATCTGCGCGGGCCCAGTGCCTGCGAGGTGCTTACCCCCGAGCAGGCGCTGGCCGTGCGCGCCAAGCTGGGCCCCGACCCCTTGGTGGCCGCCGCCGGCGAATTCAACCTGGCCAAGGGCCGCGGCTCCGCGGCGGCGAACGAGGCAGCGGTGCGTGCGGTGCGCAAGGACTTCGTGGCGCGCCTGGCGCACAGGAAAACGCCGATCGGCACCGCCCTGATGGACCAGGGCGTGCTTGCAGGGGTGGGCAACATCTATCGCGCCGAGACGCTCTTTCGCACCCGGACCGATCCGTTCATGCCCAGCAGCGAGCTGTCCGCACGGAAGGCAGGGATGCTGTGGGACGACATTGTCTCGATCATGGCCGACGGAGTCCGGGACGGAAAGATCATCACGACCCTGCCCGAACACCGCGATGGGGCGGGGCCGCTCTGGCCCGACAACGCCTACTACACCTACCAGCGGCAGGGTCTTGGCTGCCGCCGGTGCAGCGCTGCCATTTCGCTGGCCGAGGTAGCCGGGCGCAAGCTCTATTGGTGCCCGGGCTGCCAGCCCGCCGGGCAGCACCGGAGCTAAACGCCTTTGGCGGGCCTGGCTCCGCCCGAAGCGCGAACACGCGGATTGACAAGGATCTGTGCAAGTCCGGGCCCGGATTTGCACGGCGTTGAATTGTGGTGCTAAGGTTTTATCCGTTGCCACCGACGAGGTGAGCAAATGCGGGGATGTAGCTTAGTGGTAAAGCCTCAGTCTTCCAAACTGATGATGCGGGTTCGATTCCCGTCATCCCCTCCAATGAAGAGTGATTTGGTTCCCAGGAACCAGGTCACTCTTTTTCGTTCCCCGGGCAATCCCTGCCCGCCCCGCGCCGAATTGTGACGTCCATCCCTTTTTGCCTCGTGGACAGGCGCAATGCGGGATTTTCGGCATCCTCACAACGGCCCCGACCCCCCGGAAGCTACGGCAATTCAGGGCTTTCCCCCCGGGGGAAGTGCGAATTTTGTTTTCCGGCGATTGCTTGTATGGTTGTTCCGCGCCGTCGACGAAATCCAAACTTCTGGTTGACGGGCCGATTAGTGGAAACTTGTTTATTTTGCATAGACTGTTTCTGCACTTATTCGGGGTGTAGCTCAGCTTGGCTAGAGCGCGCGCTTTGGGAGCGTGAGGTCGCAGGTTCGAATCCTGTCACCCCGACTCTGTACCTTCAACCCCGCAACGGTTACCGTTGCGGGGTTGAAGTCCAGCTCAGACCAAACATCACACACCAGGAGTACAACGCTGTGAAGAGCGCCGTCGAAACCCTCACCCCCACCCGGGTCAAGCTCACCGTTGAAGTTCCCTACGAGGAACTGAAGCCGCGCATTGCTGAGGCCTACAAGACCATCGCCAAGCAGATCCAGGTTCCCGGCTTCCGCGCCGGCAAGGTCCCGTCCCGCATGATTGATCAGCGCGTCGGCCGTGGCTACGTCCTGGAGACTGCCATCAACGAAGGCATGAACACCTACTACCAGCAGGCCGTCACCGAGAACGAGATCGTTCCGCTGTCGCGTCCCGAGGTCGAAATCACCGAGCAGCCTTCCGCTGAGGTTGCCGGCGAAGGCCAGCTGGCCTTCCAGGTCGAGATCGACATCCGCCCGAGCATCGAACTTCCTGACTACAAGGGCCTGGAAGTCACCGTTGACGCCACCGAAGCCGGCGAAGCCGACATCGAAAAGGCACTGGATGACCTGCGCGGCCGATTCGGCACGCTCAAGTCCATCGAGCGCCCGGCAGCCAACGATGACTTCATCACCTTGGACCTGACCGCTACGGTCGAGGGCGAAGAGGTCGACTCGGCCACCGGCCTGTCTTACCAGGTTGGCTCCGGCACCATGCTCGAGGGCATGGACGAAGCCGTCACCGGCCTGTCCGCAGGCGAAGACGCCACCTTCGTCACCACGTTGGCCGGCGGCGAGCATGCAGGTGCCGACGCACAGGTCAAGGTCATCGTCACCGCCGTCAAGGAGCGCGAGCTTCCCGAGGCCAACGACGACTTTGCCCAGCTGGCTTCCGAGTTCGACACCATGGCCGAATTGCGCGAATCCCTCGCCAAGGACGCTGCCGAGTCCAAGGTCATGGACCAGGGCGTTGCCGCCCGCGACCTCGTCCTGGACAAGCTCATGGAGCTCGTCGAGGTTCCGGTTCCGGAATCCGTCATCACCGAGCAGGTCGAGCAGCACTTCGAGCAGGGCGCCCACAACGAGGGTGAAGAGCACGACACCGAAGAGCACCGCACCGAGGTTCGCGAGAACACCGCCAAGGCCTTCAAGAACGAGATCGTGCTTGACGCCGTCGCCGAAGCAGAGAAGATTGGCGTTGCCCAGTCCGAACTGATCGACTACATCGTCCAGACCGCCGGCCAGTACGGCATGGACCCGAACCAGTTCGCGCAGATGCTTGACGGCGCCGGCCAGGTTCCGATGCTGGTTGGCGAAGTTCGCCGCCGCAAGGCACTTGCCAAGGTCCTGGAGTTTGCGGTCGTCACCGACACCAACGGCAACGTCGTTGACCTGTCCTCGTTCGTTCGCCCGGAAGGTGAAGAAGTAGAGGGTTCCGCATCGTCGGCTTCCTCCGCATCCTCCGCTTCCTCGGCCTCGGCTGCATCCGCCAAGTAGCGCGGCGCCGCTGACGCGGCAATGAACTCCCAGGCGCGGAGCCACCTGCAAAAGG
>NZ_JBKKAP010000135.1:0-17747 GCF_046714615.1 Paeniglutamicibacter sp. | reverse complement strand
GGGGGGTTGTGGGTTACCCCCCCCCCCCCCCCCGGTCCCCCGCCCCCCGCGAAAGCGCGCCCCCCGGGGGGGGGCTGGTGCCCCCCCCGGGCCAGCGTGCTGACCGTTCCGGTGGCCGGATCGTAGCGGCGCACCGCTCCGTTGTAGGTGTCGGCGATGGCGATCGAGCCGTCGGGAAGCGCTGCGACGCCCAGTGGGTGCTGCAGGCGTGCCTGGTCGGCGGCGCCGTCGCGGAAGCCGAAGTCAAAGAGCCCTGCGCCAATGGCGGTTTCGACCGCGGCAACGGACCCGTCATCGGCGAGCACCAGGCGGCGCAGCGCGGAGGTCTCCGAATCGGCAACCCAGATGTTTTCCTGCTTGTCCAGGGCCAGGCCCGAGGACTGGGCAAACCAGCTCTCGCCCGGTGCGCCGTCGGCAAGGCCTTCCAAGCCGGTGCCGGCGAAGACGGACAGGGCCGAGGTCTCGGGGTTGAAGGAGAAGATCTGGTGGGTTCCGGCCATGGCGATGATGATGGCGTCGGACTTGGGGCTCCACAACACGTCCCACGGGGATGACAGCGAGGTGTTCAGCGGATCGTTGCCCAGGTCGCTGATCCAGGCTTCTTCGTTGTCTTCGCCGACCGTGGAGCGGGCCTGGTCGGCGTCGAGCAGGCGTTGGATGCCGTTGCCTGCAAGCGTGGTGACCGCGCCGGTGTCAAGGTTCAGCCCGCGGAGGCGGTGGTTCACGGTGTCGGCAATGACCGCGTGGTAGCCCAGGGAGGCTGCGCGATCGGCCGGGAGCAGGGCCAGGCCCTGTGGCTCGTTGAACTGCGCGGTGGCCGCGTCGCCGTCGGCAAAGCCCTTGGTCCCCGAACCGAAGGTGCGCACCACGGTGGACAGGTCGTTCCCGAGTTCCACGATGCGGTGGTGCCCGGAATCCCCAATGAGGAAGTTGCCGTTCTCCAGGGCCACTGCCTTGCCCGGGAAGCGCAGGTCGCCCTCGCGTGCCGGAGGTGCCATATAGGGGCCGGTGCCGCGGTGCAGCGTGCCCTTGGCGTCGTGCTCGGTGATGAGTTCCTCGACCAGGGACTCCAGTCCGCTGGCGTGGCCCTCGCCGGAGAGGTGGGCGACGATGTAGCCCTCGGGGTCCACGACCACCAGGGTCGGCCAGGCGCGTGCGCCGTAGGCCTGCCAGGTGACAAGTTCCGGGTCATCCAGCACCGGGTGCTGGATTTCGTAGCGCTCCACGGCGGCGGCAAGGGCCACCGGGTCGGCCTCGTACTCGAACTTCGGGGAGTGGACGCCCACTGTCACCAGGACATCGGAGTACTTGGCCTCCAGCGGACGCAGCTCGTCCAACACGTGGAGGCAGTTGATGCAGCAGAAGGTCCAGAAATCGAGGATCGTGATCTTGCCGCGGAAGTCCCCCAGGTCAAGCTGCTTCCCGCCGGTGTTCAGCCAGTTGCGGCCGACCAGCTCGGAGGCGCGGACCTTGTACGAGGTACGCACGGATTCGGTTCCGGTGTTTGTGGGCGCTGTCATGGGGGAACTCCTTGAGCTTGTCGGCTGACACGGTGCTGGATTCAATTATCCCGGTTTGGTCCCCGGGGCGGGACATCATGACCTGATGCGACGAATCAGGGCTTCGGTTCGTCGCATCCTGCCGGGGAAAGGAAGCGCGGGGGCTAGCCTGCCTGGGCGAGTGCGGCGTTGAGGATCTGGGCTGCCATCTGGCTGAACTCGGGTGCCTCAAGGCCATCTTCGGCAATGAAGGACACCATTGCCACGTGGTCTCCCTTGGCCTTGATCAACACCAGGGCCTGCTGGCGCATTCCCTGGCCCGGCGTGCCGCGGGTCCACGCGATGGCCGAGTCGGCCTCGCCGTCCTTGAGATCCGGCTTGGCGGTGGTGAAGGGAACTGTTTCGGTCCCCTGGTGCATGGTCACCTTCTTGCACTCGGTGAGCATGGCCAGCACGGTGGCGTAGTGCGCCTCCAACGCCGGTTTGTCGGTGATCTTGGCGACCTCGACCGATCCGGTGGCGGCGATCTTTTCGGTCAGGAAATCGGTGCGCGCCCCCTCGTCCCCCATTTGCAGCGGTGACCAGTTCAGCGACTCGATGACATCGCCGCATTGGGTGGGCAGCACGGCGACCCCGCCCGAGGTGTCTTGCGGCGCCGTTTTCAGGTCGGCGAGTTCGGTTCCGGAGATCACCCGCGCCTTGTCGAAGCCCAGCCGTGCGGCCATGGAGATGCCCGAGGCAACGGACAGCCCCGAGACGTCCAGCTCCGCCGCCGCGCTGGAGGGCGCGGCGGAAGAGGCAGCGGAAGGCGCGGAGCTGAGCGGGGCGTGCCCCTCGGGCAGCTCGACCGCCTGCGGTGATCCGGCACATCCGGCCAGCAGCAGGCCCATCGACATGCTCAGGGCAAGGGTGCGCAGGGCACCCGTCTTGGTCCTAGCGGCCACGGCGCGCAATCTCCTCGTCTCGCTTCTTCAATTGGGCAAACATGTCGTTGTAGGCATTCAACTCGGCGTCGTTGTCGCGGTCCGCCTGCCGGTCCTTGCGCTTGGATTCCTTGGAGTCGTCCCGGTTCCAGGAAACCATCACGCCCAGGGCCAGCAGCAGCGTCGGAATCTCGCCGATCCCCCACATGGCCCCGGCGCCCAGCCGCTGGTCCTCCAGCGCGTCCTCGCCCCAGGTGCGGCCCATGTTGCCGAACCAGTCGGCCTGCATCAGCGAGGTGGAACTCATGATGGAGACCCCGTAGAAGGCGTGGAAGCTCATGGTGGCCAGCAGGATCACCAGACGCAAGGGGTACGGCGCGCGGCGCGGGACCGGGTCGGTGCCGATCATCGAGAGCGCAAAGAGGTAGCCGGTGATCAGGAAGTGCACGTTCATCATTTCGTGGCCCACGTGGTTGCGCAGGGCGAAGCCGAAGGCCTCGGTGCCGTAGAAGATGATGATGGATCCGGCGAAGTTTGCCGCGGCAAAGATCGGGTTGGTGATCAAGGCCGAGAACTTCGAGTGGACGAGCACCAGGATCCATTCGCGCGGCCCGCGGGTCCCGTCCGTGCGCGAGGGCAGCGCCTTCAGCGCCAGGGTGACGGGCGAACCGATCACCAGGAACAACGGCGCGACCATGGTCAGTGCCATGTGGTCGACCATGTGCACGGAGAAAAGGATCTTCCCGTACACGGCCAGGGCGCCGGAGGTGAAGTAGAACAGGGAGGCCAGGCCCACCAGCCAGGAGATCGTGAGCAGGATCGACCACTTGTCACCGCGGCGGCGCACCTTCACCACTGCCCACAGGTAGGCAACGGCCAGGAAAATCACGATGGCGATCCACAACCAGTCGAAGCGCCAGACCTGGAGCCAGCTGGCGCTGGTCAGTTCCGGGGGAAGCTCGTATCCGGTGAGCAACCGTGCCGGGGTCGGCAGTTCCGGCGCGGTGTCGGGGGTGGGAGGTGCGGTGCGGGCCAGCACCGTGGCCAGGGCCATGACGGCGGCCATGACGATCGCTTCGGCTCCCACCACCCGCCAGGCTGCGCGAGTGGCCGCAAGCTTCCCGGCCAGAAGCGCAGGGATCACCCGCCGGCGGTGGGCCAGGCCCAACGCACCCAGGGCCAGGGTGGCCACGGCCTTGGCGATCACGATCAAGCCGTAGGGAGTCGTCCACTGGTCCCAGTCGGTGATGCGGATCGTGGCGTTGACGACGCCGGAGCCGGCGACCAGGACGATGGAGATGGTGGCCAGCGCGGAGAAGCGCCGCAGCACGGTGCCGGCCAGGATGGGCCGGGGGCCGGTGTAGCGCCCCGGGGCCTTGGAGCCCAACAGCGGGGCCAGTGCGGCCAGCACGACGATGCCGCCGAACCAGAGGCACACGCCCACCAGGTGCAGCATGATCGAGTTGACCGCGCCCCAGTGGTCATCGCCTCCGGCGGCGTGTCCGATCAGGGACATCGGCAGGACACCCACCAGGGAAAAGACGGTGGTGGTGCCGACCAATGCCGGGGACCGCACGCCAAAGGCCAGCGACGAGGTGATCGCGGCAATCACGATCATCCAGGCCCAGGCCCGGCCCACGGAAATGTTCAGGACGTAGTCGAGCATCGCGGAAGTGTAGCTGGGGTCCGTGCTCATGGGCTTGCCCACGAGGTCCCAGAAGTTGAAGACCAGCACCGCCGCCGCGGAGACCGTCCAGAGCATGCCCGCGGCGGCGGCCAGGTTCATGGTGCGGGCAAAGGCGGGATGGGCCTCGCCGCCATCGGTGTCATGCTCGCCCGGCGCCGGGCGCTTGGGCTTGGTGGAGCGCGGCAGGATGGTGGCGGCAAAGACCAGCGCGGCAACCGTGATGGCCATCGAGGAGTGGTGCAGCGCCTTGGCCACGGGAAGTGCCCAGCGGATCAGCGGGCCGGGGTCACCCAGCTCGCTGGCTTGCGCGGTGCCGGCAAAGTAGCTGGCCGCGATGAGCACCAGCACGCCGACCACGAGCGCGGGAAGGGTCAGCAGGGGCCACAGTCGCCCCGTGGGAGTCGCTGCCTGCGCCCTGGAGACCGTGCCCTGCGTGTTCCGTGACTTGTTCACATTGTCCTTTCAGCTTCCTGCCGCTTCATTCTCCCACCGATCGGCCCCGCTCCCGGGGCCAAGGTGGTGCACGCCACCTTGGCCGCGGGAGGGAAGCGACCGGCCGTTGTCGGGCCCGAGCGATTCCGGTCCCGGTCAGCCGACTACTTGTTTTGGCGGCGGACCTTGAGCAGCACCGTAACGATCATGCCGATTCCGGCCGCAGCAAGGATCGTCCAGATGAGCCCGGCGGGCATGCCGGCCAGCGGCTGGTTGCTGTCGGTGTCCTCGGCTGTGGCGGTCGGTTCGGCCGCAGGTGCCGGTCCTGCCGCCGGGGCGATGCTGTCCGGGGCCTTGGTGGTTGCAGGTGCGGAGCTGGCGACAGCAGTGGGGTCGTTGACCTCGAAGTCGATGTCCTTGGCGATCGGGTGGCCGTCGGATGACACCACTCGGGCTGCCAGCGTGTAGCTGCCGTTGGACAGCGGTGCCTCGGGGGTGACAGTGACGTCGCGGCGGTCGATCGTGAAGGTGGTCCCGACCTTCTGCCCGTCGGCAGCGTTCAGCTCGAGAATGGTGCCGATCTTCTTGATGTCACCGCTGAAGGTAAGGACGAGTGACGTCGGCGCGTTCTTCAGCACCTCGCCACTGGCCGGGGTGGAGGAAATCAGTTCGTCGTGCGCCTGGGCGCTGGAGGCGCCGAGGAAGGTCATCAGGCACAGCAGCACGGCGGCAAAGAGCACGCCAATCCGGGTGGAGGTGCGCGGGGTTTGGATTACGTGGGTCATGGGTCTTGTGGTCCTGTCTTTCGCGGCACTTCTGCGCAGCGATCGTGGTGTGGGGCTTTTACGAGAATGCGAAAGCGGGACCACGCGGAGGACCGCGGCGATGCAGGGCGGGGCGCAGCACGTCCCGGAGCACCAACGACCGGTAGGCGACACCAAGCAGCGGCTGCTTGCCGCGCACGGACGGCAGGCTGCGAATAAACAGGATCAATCGCGGCACATACAGGGAGACTGCGTCGACAAGTGCACGAACCGCTATTTCGCCCCGGCGCAGGGCCATGACGGTCACTATCGCCGCAACCAGGTGCGCGAGCGGCATCAGCCAGGAGTTGGATGGATCGACGGCGGCCACTGCGGCCGCGGAGGTATCCACGTTCAGTGTCAGGGTGTGTGCCGCGTGCCCGGCAAGGCTGGTGTTTTCATGAATCAGTCCGGAAGCCTGGTGCTGGTGACCGAAAAGAGCAAAGGCGCCGTGGTAGGCACCCTGGCTCAGCATCACGGCCAGAGAGGTGCGCAGCAGCGAGATCCGACGGGAGGCCAACGACGTGCAGATAGCGGCGCTGATGCACAGCAGGAGGCCGAGAATCGGCAGCGGCGGCAAGTCCCCGTCGACAAGGGCGTGGGAGGCCGCGGCAAGGCAGGTGCATAGGAGCGCACCGATCCAGCCACGCACGATGCGAAGGCCGTGATTCTTCATGCCGTGATTCCTCCACCAAGGGATTCCGAGGTCTTGCCTACAAGTTCCAGCAAACATTCTACGGGGTTCTACTGAATGTAGAATCCAGATTTCGCCGAGGGCTCCCGTTAACGCCAAACCGCCCCCTGCGCTCGGTCCGTGGACCAGTGCAGGGGGCGGCTTGAAAGCTGTTGCGCGGGGCGCAGACTACTTGCCGGTGACGGCAGCCTTCAGCTTCGAGCCAGCGGTCAGCTTGACCGAGTGGCCAGCCGGAATCTGGATGGCTTCGCCGGTCTGCGGGTTGCGGCCGGTGCGTGCTGCACGGTCGGTGCGCTCGACTGCGAGCCAGCCCGGGATCGAGACCTTCTCGCCCTTGGAAATCTGGGAAACGAATACGTCGAACACTGCATCCAAAACACCGTTGACGGCTACCTGGGAGTTGCCGGTCTTCTCGGCGACAGCTGCAACAA
Organism: Paeniglutamicibacter sp.; assembly: GCF_046714615.1. Taxonomy (NCBI): domain Bacteria; kingdom Bacillati; phylum Actinomycetota; class Actinomycetes; order Micrococcales; family Micrococcaceae; genus Paeniglutamicibacter; species Paeniglutamicibacter sp. The sequence continues at coordinate 11,278 of NZ_JBKKAP010000135.1, read as the reverse complement.
GTTCACTACGGTTCATAGCCAAAGTATGTCCTCCTGGACTTCATCTTCCCGCCCGGTATCGGCGCGGTTCGCCTCGCGTTCGCGGGGACTTCTGTGTGAGAACTTATCAAATGTTCCTCCGCGAAACGCCCGAATTGGGCTGAATTCCGGGGAATTTTTTGAACTTTGGCAGGTTTTTCGCGTTCAGCGTCAGATTTTGCCCCCAAAGAGAGACGAACAGCACGCTCGGGCTCCATGATGTCCTCGATCATGCATGCCGGCGGAAGCCTCCATTTTTGGATCTCCTTGCCTTCAATATCGGTTGCGATTCGGCCAAATGCAACCGTGTCGAGGACGGCACCCGGCCTTAGCCAAGCATGGAAATTCCGGTGGCGGATTCCGCCGCGATCCAGATGGTTTTTGCCGCTTCCGCATCAGTCGTGATTAATGCAGGTTTGGACGTGGTCGGTACTCCCCTGGTCCAGCCCCGCGGTCCGTAAAACACCGGTCCCGGAGCGTCGAAGGCACCCTGATCCAAGGCCGCCCGAACGATCGACCTGGCGCCGTGGTTCTTGCTCTGGGCAAAGGGCGCCTGGAGCGTATCCACGACTCGTTTGAGGGTGTTAGGTTCATTGACCCCGGCAACCGCGGGGGTGCGCCCGGAAATCGAATAGCCGGGATGCGCGCACAGAGCGCGGATGCGGCTGGAAGCCCGCTGCAGCCGGCGGTCAAGCTCGAAGGCGAAGGACTGGACCATGATCTTGGACTGCGCGTAGGCAAGCCACGACGAATAGCTCCTCAGCAATTGCGGATCGTCCAGGTGCGGGCGAACCAACAGGGTCGACAACGAACCAAGTGTCACCACGCGGGCGGCCACTGCCCTTTCCAGTGCGGGCAGCAGCCCGGCGACCAGCGCAAAGTGACCGAAGTAGTTGGTTGCTGCCACCAATTCCAGCCCGTCCACGCTCCGCTGCCGCGTCCGCGGGGTGTGCACCATGCCGGCGTTGGCAATCAGGACATCCAGGTGCGTGAGTCCGCTGAGTTCCTCGACTGCTTCTGCCACGGAATTGAGGCAGGCAACATCAAGCTCGATGACACGGAGCTTCGCACCCGGGACCCTTGCCCGGATGGCCTGGGCGGCCATTTCGGCCTTGCCGGTGTTTCGGCATGCCATGATGACCTCGGCGCCGCGCTGGGCCAGCTGCAGGCTGGTCCAGAATCCGATGCCGGCATTCGCGCCGGTGACCATGACTCGCAGGCCGGTGGCGTCCCCGACGACGCGGTTTGCACGCAGGCCTGTCTCTGGTGTGCCCGGATGGCTAGGGGTTTCATTGGATTTGTTCTGCTCCATGATGTCCAAAGCTACCGCCTGCCAGGCGCATCCTTAGCGTTCTTGCTGATCGACCCTGGCTTGGTGGCGGCCGACGAAGTACCCGATTCCGGAGGACAGTGCGGCGGCGGCCGCCACAGCCCCACACAGCGGATCCACGGTCAGGGCAATCACTCCAGTGACCAGGAGCACCAACGTTGCGGTGCCGAATAGTGCTTTCACGCGCGACCACCCACCGATCCACGGCGCAAACGGAGTGCTGGAGCGCAAGGACTTATGACCGCACGGCAGGGGGTCCCTTCGGCTGTTTGCCGTTGACCGGCTCCCGATGCCTCGTTGGTGTTGGTCAGGAACCGCTTTGAAAGGTGGGCACCACACATGGCGCATCGCAGTCTTGACGAAAACCGCGACTCTTCGATGCGCTCGGCCCGCTACCGGCTGGATGGGGACAGCAGCGAGGAACACATTCCCGCCGATGAATACGCCCAACGCACCGGGAAAACCTTCGGCGACAAGAACGATGTCTCTGCCGCGATCCCGCACTTTCGCGCCGGGGGCGATGTCTGGGAGGTCGCCAACAGCGCCCTCGATGCAGCCTTTGCGCGAGGCGATTTTGACAACCTTGCCTACGCCGGCAAACCCATACCGGGTCTGGGCGCCACGGATCAGGACTGGTGGGTCAAGGGGATCATTGAGCGCGAGCACATCAGCGGCCTCGGTCCCCTGGCACTGATGCTGCGCAAGGAAGACGCGGAGCTTGAGGCGACCCTCGACCGGCTGGCCGACCCGGCCGCCGTGCGGGAGCTGCTTGAGGACTTCAATTTTCGTGTCGTGAAGGCACGTCGCCAGCTGCTCGGAGGCCCTCCGGTGATCACTGCGCTGCGGGACATCGACGACGAAATCGCCGCATGGAAATCACGACGATCTCCCGCGGCGCAAGCCGACGACGTCCCGGATGCGCCGCGTCGTGCCCGGTGGCTTGGGCGCTGGCTGGGTGCTCGCAAAACTCCCTAGTTCCGCTCTGCCCTGGTGTCACCCGCCGCCGGGCCATTGTGCTTGAGCAACACCTTTGCCGCTTAAATGGCCAAAGGCCCCAACCGAAACGGTTGGGGCCTTTGACTGCTTCTGGAATTTACCAGGAAGACTTGGTGATGCCCGGAAGCTCGCCACGGTGTGCCATGTCGCGGAAGCGAACACGGGAGATACCGAACTTCTGGAGTGTGCCGCGGGGGCGGCCGTCGATGGCGTCGCGGTTGCGAACGCGGATCGGCGATGCATTGCGGGGCAGCTTCTGCAGGCCCAAGCGGGCCTCTTCGCGTGCCTCGTCGGTTGCGTTCGGGTCAACGAGGGTCTTCTTCAAGGTTGCACGCTTTTCGGCGTAACGCTCTACGATGACCTTGCGCTGCTCGTTCTTAGCAATCATGGACTTCTTGGCCATCTTTAGCGCTCCTCTCGGAATTCAACGTGCTTGCGGACTACCGGGTCGTACTTCTTCAGAACCATACGGTCTGGGTCGTTACGACGGTTCTTACGGGTTACGTAAGTGAAACCGGTGCCGGCGGTCGACTTGAGCTTGATGATGGGACGTACGTCCTTATCCTTAGCCACTAGATCTTCACACCCTTTGCAATGAGTCCGGTTACAACGGCGTCGATGCCGCGGACGTCAATGAGCTTGATGCCCTTTACCGACAAGGTCAGCGTGACGTTCCGGCGCAGGGACGGAACCCAGTAGCGCTTCTTCTGGATATTCGGGTCGAACCGACGCTTGTTGCGGCGGTGCGAGTGGGAGATGCTGTGTCCGAAGTTCGGAACTGCACCAGTCACCTGGCATACTGCTGCCATGATCACTCCTCAGTTGTAGTAAATATTGGCGGTACTCGTTTTACAGATACAGCGGAAAACTGCTGCCTCTGAATCTGCGTATAAGAGTCCCGCCACCAGTTGTGACACCGTTATTACTGCACACTTTGAAGGTAACCAGGCTGGGTGAGAACCAACCGAAGCGCCTTGATTAGCGTGAAAGACGGTGAACCTCGCGGTCGATGAGTACTTTTCCCTACTCGGCCGACCACGATATTCGGTATTACGGGTAACCGCACAAACCCGATTGGGCATGCACGACTTAACGCCTAATCATTCTAGGCGATTAACACATCCGGGGCCAAATCGACAACCTTCCTTTTTGGCTTCCCCACATGCGATCTACCTCACGCCCGCCGCAGGTTGCACCGTTGCCGGGCAGATTGGCCCGGTCGCCGCCTACCGCAGGATCCAGTGTTCGGGATTCAGCCGGCCCACGAGCTTCCGGCCGATGCGCGCCAATTCCGCGACGTCTGTGTCGTCAAGTCCCTGAAAAATCAGCTTCTGCACCGAGTCGACGTGTTCGGGGGCCAGGGATACGACAGTGTCCCAGCCTTCAGTCGTGAGCTTGGCAATGGTGACGCGGGCATCCTCGGCAGATCTGCTGCGTTCAACCCAGCCGCGACCCTCAAGCTTCTTCACCACGTGAGAGAGCCGCGAAAGCGAGGAACTGGTGCGCGATGCCAGCTCGCTCATGGGCAGGATGTGCTCGGGCGCCTCCGACAGCATGGCGAGCACCGTGTAATCGAAGAGGGTGATCTTGGCCTGGACCTGCAGCTCGCTGTCAAGAGCGGCCGGCAGCAATGTCGTCACCGACACCAGGGCCAGCCAGGCTTCTCGCTCCACGGGGGTCAGCCACTTCGGTTCATTCATGGGCACCATCTTTCCACAGCACCCGCCCGCATCTCCTCATCTGTCACTTGGTCACCGGTGGTGAGTGGCACAAATCGCGTGGCCGGCACGGACCTAGCGCGCGGCGAGGGCCTTGCGCCGGCGGTAGGCAATGACCTGCGAGGTGACCACCACTACGAGCGCCAGGATGAACATCGCCGATCCGATGACGTTGGCCTGCGCCGGGATACCCCGGGTGGCCGAGACGTAGATGAACTTCGGGAAGGTCGAGAAGTTTCCGGAGTTGAAGTTCGTGATGATGAAGTCGTCAAAGCTCATGGCGAACGAAAGCAGCGCCGCTGCCACGATGCCGGGAAGCAATAGCGGGAAGGTCACCTTCCAGAAGGTGGTTAACGGACTGGCGTAGAGGTCGGAGGCGGCCTCTTCGAGGCGCGGGTCCAGTGAAGACACCCGCGCCCGGACCGTGACCACCACGAACGACATGCAGAAGATCATGTGGGAAATCACGATGGTGACGAACCCAAGCTCCCATCCCAGGTTCAGGAACTGGGCCAGCAGCGAGGCGCCGAGCACCACCTCGGGTGTTGCCAAGGGCAGGATGATCAACAGGTCCGCGGTGTTGCGGAACTTGAATTTATAGCGCACCAGTCCCAGTGCCACGCAGGTTCCAAGCACCGTGGCGAAGACGGTGGCAACCACGCCGATCTGCAGCGAGTTCACCAGCGACTCGCACACGTTGGGGGCGCCACAGGGATTCCTCCAGTTATCGAGGGTGAATCCGCGCCACTCAAGGTTGGTGCGCCCGGCGTCGTTGAACGAGAAGACGAAGATGTAGGCAATCGGTACCAGCAGATAGATGAAGGCAAGGCCCCCGGCGACCGGGATGAACCAGCGCCCAAATTTTTGTCTCATGCCAAGCCTTCCTAGAACAGTTCCTTGGTACCGAAGCGCTTGATGTAGATCATGACCAGCGCAAGGATCAGGACCATCAGGATGAAGCTAAGCGCCGAGGCCCCCGGGTAGTCGACAACCTTGAAGAAGCGCGAATCAATGATCTGCCCGATCATGGCCGTGTCGCGGTTGTTGCCCAGCAGTGCGGCGTTGACGTAGTCGCCGGCCGCCGGGATGAAGGTCAGCAGGGTTCCGGCAAACACTCCGGGCATCGACAGCGGCAGCGTCACCTTGAAGAAGGTGGTCAGCGGGCCGGCGTACAGGTCCCCCGAGGCTTCCAGCAAGTTGGTGTCGAGCCGGTCCAGGTTGGCGTAGATCGGCAGCATCATGAACGGCAGGAAGTTGTAGGTCAGCCCGCACACCACCGCGAAGGCGGTGGCGGTGAGGTGGCCGTCCGCCGGCAGGATCGCAATGGCCCGCAACACCGTGACCACCGGGCCCTCATCCGAGAGGATCTGTTTCCAGGCCTGGGTGCGCAGGATGAAGCTGGAGAAGAAGGGTGCAATGAGCAGCACCAGCAGGATCCCCTGCAGCAGCTGGTGCCCGCGCAGCCGAACGGCCACGAGATATGCCATGGGGTAGCCGATGAGCAGGGCGGCGACGGTTGCGATGAGCGCGAAGAGGAACGAACGCAGGAACACCTCCCAATAGGCGCTGACGACCGTGGCGTAGTTGCCGAATTCGAGGGCAGGGACAAACTCGCCGATCTCGGCACCCGGCGGCCTGGCATAGAGCGACATGCCCAGAAGCACCACTACCGGGGCGGCGAAGAACAGCGCAAGAACGGCCATGCCTGGAATGATCAGGTACAGGCCGACCCGGCCCTTGCGCCGCTCGGCGGCAAGTTCCTCCTCGCTGCGCAGGTCCTGGGGCGCCCGGTTCTTCCTCCATGGGGAACGGGCAGCGGTGGAGGTCATACCGCGTCCTGCCCCTCGGTGGTCTTTTCGGACCCGTCAAGGCCGAAGGAGTATTCCGGTTCCCAGGTCATGCGCACGGTGTCCCCGCGCTGGGCGGGTGCCTGTCCCATGTTCTGCGAGAACGTGGCAATGGTGCCGATGCCCGGAACCTCGACCAGGTATTCGGTGCTGACCCCGGTGAACGAGGCATCAAGGACGGTGCCGGTGAGCATGTTGGCGCTGGGCGAGTATTCGTCGGGCAGGTTCAGCACCCGCATCTTCTCCGGCCGCACCCCCACCACGGCTGCGCCGCGGTGGGCCACGGCCCGGTCCTTGGGCATGACCAGGCGGTGGCCTGCAACGTCCACGGCGACGGCGTCGCCAAGGTCCTCGGTGACGGTTCCGGGCATGAGATTGGATTTGCCCAGGAAGTTGGCCACGAAGGCGGTCCTGGGCAGTTCGTACAATTCGCGCGGGGCACCCATTTGCTCGATCTTGCCCTTGTTCATCACCGCGACGGTGTCGGCCATGGTCATGGCTTCCTCCTGGTCGTGGGTCACGTGGATGAAGGTCAGGCCGACCTCGGTCTGGATGGACTTGAGCTCGACCTGCATTTGCCGACGCAGCTTCATGTCCAGGGCGCCGAGCGGCTCGTCAAGCAACAACACGGCGGGACGGTTGACCAGGGCGCGGGCCAGTGCCACGCGCTGCTGCTGCCCTCCGGAAAGCTGCATCGGCTTGCGCGAGGCAAGGTGTTCGAGCTCAACCATTTCCAGTGCCGTCTTGGCCCGGGCAACCGAGTCGCTTACCCGCTTGCGCTTGAGCCCGAACGCCACGTTGTCAAGAACCGTCATGTGCGGGAAGAGGGCATAGGACTGGAAGACCGTGTTGACCTGGCGCTGGAAGGAGGGGAGCTTGGTGACGTCGTTCCCGCCGATGCTGATGGTGCCGCTGGTGGGCTGTTCAAGGCCTGCAATCATCCGCAGCGTCGTGGTCTTGCCGCAGCCCGAGGGCCCCAGGAGCGCAAAGAAGGAGCCGCTGGGCACCGTCAAGGTCAGATCGTCGACAGCGGTGAAATCCGCGAATCGCTTGGTGACATTGCCCAGGTGGAGGTCCGCTCCGGAGGAGGCCGTGGGCTGGGCCTGGCCCTGCCTGGTGGTCGTGGTTGTCATTATTGGGTGCCAATCACTTGCTGGAACATGTTGTGGAACTGCGCTTCGTCCTCCGCGCCCAAAATGCGTTTGGCTAAGGAACGGTGGGGGAACTCATCTGTCGGGACAACGGGTGGTGCGTTTGCGGCTTCCGGTTTGGCCTTGCCCAGGGCACCGCACTCCCCTGCGCAGGACCCCGGTCTCGGCAATCCGACGGGCCACGGGTCGGCACTCGGCCGGCCGGGGCCCGACGCGTGGCATTAGGCGCCGATCGCGGTCTGGAACTGGCTGTTGAAGTTGGTTTCTTCCTCGGCGCTCAGGGACCTGAAGACATGGGCCTTGGCCAAGTCGGCTTCGGAAGGGAAGATCAACGCGTTGTCCATCAGTTCGGGGTCGATCTTTTCCATCGCTTCCTTGGCGCCCTGGACCGGGGAAATGAAGTTCACGTACGCCGCCACCTGGGCCGCGATCTCCGGTTCATAGTAGAAGTCCATCAACTTCTCGGCATTGGCCTTGCGCGGGGATGCGACCGGGACCATGAGGTTGTCGCTCCACAGGGTGCCGCCGGCCTCGGGGAGCACGAACTCCCACTGGTCGTTGTTCTCGAAGTTCATCTGGGTGATGTCGCCGCTCCAGACGATCCCGGCAATGGCGTCCCCGGAGATGAAGTCCTCCTTGTAGGAGTTGCCCTTCACCTGGCGGATCTGGCCGCTGGCGATCTGCGAGGAAAGCACCTCGGTGGCGGCGGCGAATTCGGTGTCGCCCCAGCCGCCGGAGATCTCCACGCCGTTGTCGAGCATCAGCAGGCCCATGGTGTCGCGCATTTCGTCGAGTACGGTGATGCGCCCCTTGAGGTCCGGGTTCCATAAATCGGAGAGTGTGCGCAGCCCCTTGGGGTACTTGGCCTTGTTGTAGGCAATGCCCGCGTATCCGCTTTGCCAGGTCAACGAGTGCTTGCGTCCCGGGTCGAAGTCAACGTCCTGCAAGTTCGGCAGCAGGTTCTTGATGTTCGGGATGTTGGCGTGGTCCAGCTCCTGGGTGAAACCTTGGCGGATGACGCGGCCGGTCATCCAGTCGGTCAGGGTCATGATGTCCTGACCGATGTCCTGGCCCGCGGAAAGCTGTGCCTGGACCTTGCCGTAGTAGGAGTCGTTTCCGTCGATGTCCTCGGCATAATGCGTCTTGATTCCCGTGCGCTTGGCGAATTCGTCGAGCGTCGGATAGGTCTTGGCCTGTTCGTCGTAGTCCAGGTACAGGGTCCAGTTGGCCCAGAAAATGTTCTTGTCGCTTTCGGACATGTCGGTCACTGCGGCGGCGGTGCTGCTGGGGCTGCCTCCAGTGCCCCCGGTGCCGCAAGCAGCCAGGAACGCGGCGAGGCCAAGGCCCCCGGCGCCGGCCAACATCTTGCGGCGCGTCAGCTGCATGCGCTGCGCCTGCCGGATCAAGGCCCGTACCGCTGGATCCCTGGGCAACTCACGCTGGTTCTGGTTGGACATTCTCGGACTCCCCTTCAGCTGGCGCCGCGTCTTCCCTTGACGCACACTGGGCGATCGTGACACCCGTCACGGTCGACTCTTGACATGGATCATGTCAGGAATCGCTCTTCGTGACAATAGTTTTCGTTGACATGCATTTCGTGCACGATGGAAATCAACCGTCAGACGACCCTTCCGCAACTGATTCCTTCGGGCTATGCTCATTTCCAAGCGATGCGGCAGGTGCCACAGCGCGAAGCACGAACACCAGTTTGATCGATCAGGAGGTCGATAGGAAGTGACCAATTCCGCACCCAACGGCGCATCCAACGGCTTCGTCATGGATGAAACATCCAAGGCAATCATTGAGCAATTGCAAGAGGACGGACGCCGTTCCTACGCAGCCATCGGCAAGGCCGTTGGGCTGAGCGAGGCCGCGGTTCGGCAAAGGGTCCAAAAACTCGTCGATAGCAAAGTCATGCAGGTGGTTGCGGTCACCGACCCGCTGCAGCTTGGCTTCAGGCGCCAGGCCTTGCTGGGCATTCGATCCACCGGCGACATCATTGCCACCGCCGACCGGATCGCCGCCTTGCCCGAAGTCGACTACTGCGTTGTGGTGGCCGGACCTTCGGACATCATTGCCGAAGTCATTTGCGCCAATGATGAGGACCTACTTCGTATCATCACTGAAATTCGATCCGTGGAGGGGGTACGCGAAACCGAAACGTTCATGTACCTCTCGCTGCGCAAACAGGAATACAACTGGGGTACCCGATGAGCATTTCCAGCACTACAGCCAGCAAGTCCGCCAGCACCACGCCCCTGGGCACCGACCGACAGTCAGCAGCCCGGGACCACTTGTGGATGCACATGGCGCGCCACTCCCCCTTGCAGGGAGGCGCCCGCGTCCCGATCATCACCCGCGGCCAGGGTCACACGCTCTATGACGACCAGGGCAAAAGCTACATTGACGGGCTGGCCGGCCTCTTCGTGGTCAATGCCGGCCACGGCCGGGTGGAACTTGCCGAGGCCGCCGCCAAGCAGGCCGAGAAGCTTGCGTTCATGCCGCTGTGGTCCTATGCGCACGAACCGGCCATCGATTTGGCCGAGCGCCTGGCCAACTACGCCCCGGGCGACTTGAACCGCGTCTTTTTCACCACCGGCGGCGGCGAAGCGGTCGAGTCGGCGTTCAAGCTGGCCAAGCAATACTTCAAGCTGCAGGGAAAGTCCGGCAAGTACAAGGTGATTTCCCGGGCGCTTGCCTACCACGGGACCCCCCAGGGTGCCCTGGCCATCACCTCGCTGCCGGACATGAAGACACCTTTCGAGCCCTTGGTGCCCGGTACCTTCCGGGTGCCGAACACCAACTTCTACCGTGCACCTGAGCAGTTCGCTGACAACGAGAAGGACTTCGGCCTGTGGGCTGCGGAGCGTATCCGCGAGGCCATCGAGTTCGAGGGAGCGGATTCCGTTGCGGCGGTCTTCCTGGAACCGGTGCAGAACTCCGGCGGCTGCTTCCCGCCTCCCCCGGGCTACTTCCAGCGCGTGCGGGAAATCTGCGACGAGTATGACGTGCTCTTGGTCTCGGACGAGGTTATTTGCGCCTTCGGACGCATCGGCTCGATGTTCGCCTGCGACGACTTCGGCTACGTGCCGGACATCATTACCTGTGCCAAGGGCATGACCAGCGGCTACTCGCCGTTGGGCGCCATGATCGCCTCGGAGAAGTTGTTCGAGCCGTTCAAGCACGGGGACACCACGTTCTACCACGGCTACACTTTCGGCGGGCACCCGGTCTCGACCGCTGTGGCCATGGCCAACCTGGACATCTTCGAGCGCGAGGGCCTGAACCAACATGTGAAGGACAACGCCCCGATCTTCAAATCGACCTTGGAGAAGCTCAAGGACCTGCCCATCGTCGGGGACGTGCGCGGCGCCGGCTACTTCTACGGCATCGAGCTGGTCAAGGACAAGAAGACCAAGGAGACGTTCAACGACGAGGAATCCGAGCGACTGCTGCGCGGATTCCTCTCCACCGCCCTATTCGACGCCGGGCTCTACTGCCGCGCCGATGACCGCGGGGACCCCGTCGTCCAGCTGGCTCCCCCATTGACAGTGGGGCCGCCGGAGTTCGACCAAATCGAGTCGATCCTGCGTTCGGTGCTCACCGAGGCGGAGAACCACTTCTAGGGCGCATTCGGCCATGCGGCAAGGGCGGGCGGCGATGATTCATCTCCACCCGCCCTTGCCGTGCCATATGCCGCGGGTGACTCGTCCCCCGCTATTTCAGCTCGATCTCCACGAAAACAAAGTCGGATGCCGCGTCGTTGAAGACGTTGTGCTCGCTGCCGGCGACGCGCGTGTAGGAAACACCCGCCCGCAAGGAACTGACCGCCACCCCGTCCCGGGTTTCCAGAACCAGTTCCCCGGTGGTCATCGGGACCACGACATAGTCCGTGGGATGGACGTGCCATCCGGTTTCGGTTCCCGGGGCGAAGCGCCATTCGGTGACCCGAACGCGTTCATTCTCGATCTGGATGGTGGCCACTGCGGCCGTTCGCGTCACGGGCATGTCTTACCTTTTCCTTGGGTGATGGCTGGAGAGCTGGCATTCCCGGTTCATCCTGCCATCACCCGACGGGAGCGGCAACCGGTTGTCTTTGCGACTCCCGGCACCCGCCAACGGTTGCACGAGAAGTGGGGGGGGGCCCCGCGGGGCGGCGGAGCCAAAGCGCCCCCCGCCCCCCCGCGACCACCCCCCCCCCCCGGGCGCCCCCCGCGC
>NZ_JBKKAP010000134.1:0-12535 GCF_046714615.1 Paeniglutamicibacter sp. | reverse complement strand
CGCAGGTAGCCGAACTCTCCATCGAGCGCGCCAAGCGCCTCGTGGAAATGGGCATGGACGTTGTTGTCCTGTTGGACTCCATGACCCGTCTGGGTCGTGCCTACAACAACTCGGCTCCGTCTTCCGGACGTATCCTCTCCGGTGGTGTGGACTCCGCAGCCCTGTACCCGCCCAAGCGCTTCTTCGGTGCGGCCCGCAACATTGAAAACGGCGGCTCACTGACCATCCTGGCCACGGCACTGGTGGAAACCGGCTCCAAGGCTGACGAGGTCATCTTCGAGGAGTTCAAGGGCACCGGCAACATGGAGCTTCGCCTGTCCCGCCAACTGGCGGACAAGCGCATCTTCCCGGCCGTCGACGTCAACGCCTCGGGCACCCGCCGCGAAGAGAAGCTGCTCTCCCCGGACGAGGTCAAGATCATGTGGCGCCTGCGCCGCGTGCTTTCGGGCCTGGACACCCAGCAGGCGCTGGAGACCCTCACGGGCAAGATCCGCGAGACCTCCTCGAATGCCGAGTTCCTGATGCTGATCAACAAGACCACGCTGGGCTCCAAGAACGACGCCTAGCTGCCCTATACGCCCAGTTTCACCGTGCCCGGACACCCGGGCCGGTGAAGCTGGGCGTTGGTCGTTAACACCCAAGTTCCCTTTTCGTTCCCTACACTGGGAACCAGTCGTAGTGAAAGAAGCTGACAACCATGTTTGAGTCCGTACAGGGACTACTCGATGAGCACGCAGGCCTCCAGGCCCGGCTTTCGGATCCCGCCGTTTACCAAGACCAGGCCCTGGCCCGCAAGCTTGGCCGCCGCTCCGCCGAGCTCAACGGCATCGTCGAGGCCCACCGCCGCTGGAAGCAGGCCACCGAGGACCTCGAGACCGCCCAGGAAATGGCCGACGAGGACCCCGATTTCGCCGCCGAGGTCGAAGAGCTGAACACCAAACTGCCCGTGCTCGAGGAAAAGCTGCGCCGGCTGCTGATCCCGCGCGACCCCAACGACGCGCGCGACGTGATCCTCGAGGTCAAGGGCGGGGAAGGCGGCGACGAGGCGGCACTGTTCGCCGCGGACCTGCTGCGCATGTACACCCGCTACGCGGAGACCAAGGGCTGGAAGACGGAGCTCATCTCCTTCAACGAGTCCGACCTGGGCGGCTACAAGGATGCCCAGATGGCCATCAAGGGCAAGTCGAACAACCCCGCCGAGGGCGTCTACGCGCACCTGAAGTTCGAGGGCGGGGTGCACCGCGTGCAGCGAGTTCCGCAGACCGAGTCCCAGGGGCGCATCCACACCTCGGCTGCGGGCGTGCTGATCCTGCCCGAGGTCGACGAGCCCGAAGAGGTCGACATCCACCCGAACGACCTGAAGGTCGACGTCTACCGGTCCTCGGGCCCCGGCGGCCAGTCGGTGAACACCACCGACTCCGCGGTGCGCCTGACCCACCTGCCCACCGGCATCGTGGTTGCCATGCAGAACGAGAAGTCGCAGATCCAGAACCGCGAGGCAGCCATGCGCGTGCTGCGTTCGCGACTGCTGGCCCACCAACAGGCCATCATCGACGCGGAGAACTCCGACATCCGCAAGTCGCAGGTGCGCACCATGGACCGCTCCGAGCGCATCCGCACCTACAACTACCCGGAAAACCGGATTGCCGACCACCGCACCGGCTACAAGGCCTACAACCTTGACCACGTGATGAACGGCGAGCTGGACCCGCTGATCAACTCCTGCATCGAGATGGACGAACAGCAGCGACTGGACGCCATCGGCGGGGACAAGGGCTAGGCACCGGGTGAGCGAACCGGCTTTCGGAATGCCGCTGGCCCAGGTGCTGGCGCAGGCGGCCGCAGCCCTCGAGGCCGCCGGGGTTCCTTCCCCGCGGGTCGATGCCGAGCTGCTGGCCGCGCACGTGCTGGGCATTTCCCGCGGCCGGCTCGCGTCGATGGTCATGATGGGGGAGGAGTTCTCCGCCGGGGATTCCGAGAACTATGCGCATTTGGTGGACAGGCGCGCCACCCGCGTCCCGCTGCAGCACCTCACCGGCGTCGCCCACTTCAGGTACCTGGACCTGTCGGTGGGCCCGGGCGTGTTCGTGCCGCGGCCCGAAACCGAGTCCGTGGTGCAATTGGCCATCGACGCGGCCCGGGGCCTGGAACACCCGATCATGGTGGACCTGGGCACCGGATCCGGCGCGATCGCCGGTTCGCTGGCCCACGAAGTGCCCGGCGCCCGGGTGCATGCGGTGGAGCTTTCCGATGACGCCTTCCCCTACGCGGCGCGCAACCTGGCGCCGCTTGGCGTCAAGCTTGTCCAGGGGGACTTGACCCACGCGTTTGCCGAGCTCGACGGCAGCTGCGATGTGGTCATCTCCAACCCGCCCTACATCCCTGCAAACGCGCTGCCGCGCGAACCCGAGGCACGGGACCACGACCCGCACATGGCACTGTACGGGGGAGGGGAGGACGGCATGGTCCTGCCCCGTGCCGCCGCGGCCACCGCCGCACGGCTGCTGCACCCCGGGGGCTTCTTCGTCATGGAGCACGCCGAGGTCCAGGCCGAGGCCATGTCAGCGATGTTTGCCGCCTCCGGCGACTGGGAAAAGGTCACGACCCACCTGGATCTGACCGGCAGGGATCGGGCCACGAGCGGCATCCGCCGCTGAAAACCTTCGAAACATGGAAGAATGAAACACGTGACTTCACGTTTTGACGCCCGCGACAGCCAAGACCTAGAGGCTGGACTCGAGGCCGCACGCGCCGCATTGGCCGAAAACCGATGCATCGTGATGCCCACCGACACCGTCTACGGCATTGCCGCCGACGCATTTTCCGCCCAGGCCGTGGCGACCTTGCTGGCTGCCAAGGGCCGGGGGCGGAACATGCCGCCGCCGGTGCTGATCCCGCAGGCCGCGACGATGGACGGCCTGGCCGTCGACGTCCCGGGTTTCGCCCGCGAGCTGGCCGCCGAGTTCTGGCCCGGCGCGCTGACCCTGATCCTGCATGCCCAGCCCTCACTGACCTGGGACCTGGGGGAGACCCGCGGCACCGTGGCCCTGCGGGTGCCGGACGATGAGGTGGCCCGCCAGCTGTTGCGCAGCACCGGCCCGCTGGCCGTCTCCTCGGCGAACCGCACCGGGAACCCGGCAGCCGCCACCGCCGAGGAGGCCTTCGAACAGCTCGGCGAATCGGTCGAGGTGTATCTGGAGGCAGGGCCCCGCCCGATCTCCGGGGACGCACTGAGCTCGACCATCATCGACTGCACCCTCACCCCGCCGCGCGTGGTGCGCGAGGGAGCCCTCTCGCTTGAGGCACTGCGCGTGGTTATCCCTGGCCTTCTGGACAGCGACGGGCAGCCGGACCCCGAGACCGAGGCCTCCGACGCTGAAGCAGCGGGCACCGACGCCGACGCAGACCAGCGCGACGCCACCCAAGCCGCACAGCCCGCGGAAGATGACGCCGTCACGTCTGCTGACACTTATCCTGACGCTGACGCTGACGCTGACGCCAGTGCCCCTGCCGGCCCCGAGGTCACTCCCGGTGAAACAGCGAATCCCGGCGCCACCCAGGGCGGGGACGTCGCAGGGGAGTCCGCCCGGACGCCATGAGAAGCTACTTGCTGCTGATCGGGATCACGTTCATGACCTCGTATCTGCTCACTCCGGTGCTCCGCGTCCTGGGAGTGCGATTCATGCCCCAGCTCCCGGTGCGCGACCGCGATTTCCACGAGAAACCCACCCCCAAGTTGGGCGGGGTCGCCATCGTGGGGGCCCTGTACCTGGGAATCTCGGTGGCCGAGCAGATGACGTTCTTCGACGGAATCTTCAGGTCTCCCGAGCCCATCCGGGGAGTGCTGATCGCCCTGGGCATCATCCTGGTCATGGGGGTTCTTGACGACCTGAAGGACCTGCCCTGGTGGGCCAAGCTCATCGGGCAGATCGCGGTGGGACTGGTGATTGTCCAGCACGGGATCCTGCTCAAGGCGCTTCCGGTCGGTTCGCTGCACATCGACTCACCGTCACTGCAGGTCGCTGTCACGGTGCTGATCATCGTCGGCACCATGAACGCGATCAACTTCGTCGACGGATTGGACGGCCTGGCCGCCGGCATCTCCGCCATCGGCGCGGCAACCTTCTTTGTCTACAGCTACCTGTTGGCCACGCGCGTCAGCGCCGAGGACTACGCAAACTTCTCGGCCCTGCTGTGTGCAGTCCTGCTCGGCGCCACGCTGGGATTCCTGCCGCACAACTTCCAGCCCGCTTCCATCTTCATGGGGGAGACCGGTGTGCTGGCCATCGGGTTGCTCTTCGCGGTGGCCACACTGGCGGTCACCGGTGACGTGTTGGGGCAGGACGCCTTCCGCTTCCGCAACGTCCCGGCGTTCATGCCGGTGATCCTGCCGATTGCAGTGATCGTGCTGCCGTACCTGGACCTGCTGCTCTCCGTCATCAGGCGCACGGCCAAACGCAGATCCCCCTTCAGCGCGGATCGCGGACACATCCACCACCGGCTGGTGGACCTGGGGCACAGCCCCCGCGCAGTGGTCCTCATCCTCTACCTGTGGGCCGCCTTGGTCGCATCGGGCGTCGTGGTGATCTCGCTGACAGACCGGCGCATCGCTATTCCCCTTTATGTTGCGGCCTTCATTTTCGTGACGTTCGTCACCTGGTGGCCCATGCTCAAACGAGCCCACGGCAAGATCGGGATACCCGGCAGCCAGTAGGCACACCCTGCCCGAGGGGGAGCGCCGGCCGCCACGTTCAGCCATCGTTCTATCTCGTGTAGAATTCAAGGTGCCTCTTCACGGAGGAACACACCCCCATCAAGCCTCCATGTCATGCGGGACCCATCACCGGTGGGTGCCGCTGCAACAAGGGAACTGGACATACATGATCAAGCCGGGACGCGGTTCCAAACCGAGTGATGCGTTGGTCGCATCGTCGGCTCCGCGCTCCCCTTGGTTGGGCATCCTGAAAACATGTGTTTCCTACACCGTTGGTGTCGGAGCCGTGGCGTCCATTGCCTCATGGTCGATCCTGGGCGCGCAAGCGGCCGGTTCGCTGGCCTTCGGGTGCAGCCTGATTGTCGTTTTCTTCGGCGTCAGCCTGCTCGTTGCCGAATGGGCCGGGCGGCATCGCGCCACCTGGGCGCTTCCGGCATTCCTGGGCATGTACGTCGTCAAGATCCTGGGCATGGGTTTGCTTGTGCTTTTTTCCGGGCTTCCCGGCTGGGTGCTCGCACCCTACTTCATGTGGGGGGCCATTGGCTCCCTGGTGCTATGGCAGTTTGGAGAGATTCGCGCCTTTTCCCGTGCGAGGCTTCCCATTTTCGACCACGACGATCCATCGCAGTCCCCACCCGCGGGAGGGGATCATGGAAAACCCTGAGATGGACCCCAGACAAACGCCAATTCAGGCTCCCGGACGGGAGTACGTCAACTACATTGTTGGCGGGCTGATCGCGTGGGGTTTGATAGGCTGGGGACTGGATCTTTTGCTGGACACCCGCTGGATTGTTTTCCTCGGTGCGCTGCTAGGCGCCACCGCCGGATTGTTTCTGGCTCGCCACCATTTGCGGCATCGACGCCGCGGGTTGCCACCAAGTGATGAGATCGACCATTAGAACTTCTTACGGTGAGCGGCGCCTTGCGCCGAATCACCGATATTGCCCCACGACCGAAACTGCAGAGAGGACAGCGCGTTGACCGCGTTTGCGCTTCCGACGGCCACAGAACCCTATGTCCCGCCGTCGATTTCCGACACCCACCTTCCCGAGGTGCTGCCATGGTTAGCCGAGTACGGGACCGGTTTCGGCAAGCAGATGGTCATGATCATCCTCTCGATCATCTTGATCGGGTGGTTCTTCAAGTCGGCCATCAAGAATCCGAAGCTGGTTCCAGGCAAGGCACAGTTCCTGGCCGAAAGCGCCTACGGCTTCGTCCGTAACAGCGTTGGCCGCGACATCATCGGCGAGAAGAACTTCGCCCAGTGGGTGCCGTTGCTCTTTGCGACCTTCTTCTTCATCCTGCTGAACAACCTCTTCGGGGCTATCCCGTTCCTTCAGCTTCCCTCGTTCTCCCACGCCGGTGCGGCTTACGCCATGGCCATCATCATCTACGGCACCTGGATCGCCGTCGGCGTGAAGAACCACGGTATCCGCTACTTCAAGCTGGCCGTTGTTCCCTCGGGGGTCCCGGGCTGGATCATGCCGCTGATGGTGCCGTTGGAAATCATTTCCAACTTCATCGTCCGTCCGCTGACCCACTCCTTGCGTTTGATGGCAACCATGCTCGCCGGCCACATGATCGTGATGCTTGCCTCCACCGGCGCTCGTCACCTGATCATGGTCCAAGAGTCGCTGGCCCTGAACGCCGTCGGCGTCCTGGTCATCGTCGGCTCGGTGGCCATGTACTTCCTCGAACTCCTGATCATGGTCCTGCAGGCCTTCGTATTCACCCTGCTGACCGCCATCTACATCCAGGGTGCCCTGGATGCAGACGCCCACTAAGCACTCCGGGCTCGCACCAACCAACTAAAGTTTTCCCCCTTGAATGGGGGAATGACCTCACAACCTGCCGACAAAGTGTCGGTATCTTGAAAGGAACGAAATGGAACTCCACGGCTCCCTCAACATGATCGGCTACGGCCTGGCTGCAATCGGTTCGGCCATCGGCGTGGGCATGATCTTCGCTGCCTACATCAACGGTGTAGCTCGTCAGCCGGAAGCTCAGCGCATCCTGCAGCCCATCGCCATGCTCGGCTTCGCCCTTGCAGAAGCACTGGCAATCTTGGGCCTCGTCTTCGCCTTCGTCGTCGGCGCCTAGTTCCCCTCGTAGTGGCCCTGCCACTTGCGCAGGAGTCATTGCAATTGGAACTTAAGAGATAAGGAAGAGTGAGAATGATCAGCAACGAATTGATCCTCGCTGCAGGCGAGAGTGCCAACCCGCTGCTTCCGAACCCGTGGGAAATTCTTGTCACTGCTGCAGGCTTCGCTGTCCTGCTGTTTATGGTGGTCAAGTACATTGCCCCGGCATTCGAGAAGTCCTACCAGGACCGTGTCACGGCCATTGAGGGTGGACTTGAGAAGGCAGAAGCCGCACAGGCCGAAGCCAACGCCACCCTTGAGCAGTACAAGGCACAGCTGCTGGAAGCACGCACCGAAGCCAACCGCATCCGCGAGGATGCGCGCGAAGAAGGCGCATTGATCCTGGCAGAACTCAAGACCAAGGCAGCAGAAGAGTCCGCTCGCATTACCGAGCAGGCCCACCGCCAGATCGAAGCCGAGCGCACCGCAGCAGTTACCTCGCTGCGTGCCGAGGTCGGAACCCTGGCAACTTCGCTGGCCAGCAAGATCGTCGACGACGCTCTTGAGAACGACGAGCGCGCAGCTCGCGTGGTCGATAAGTTCCTGGCAGACCTGGAAAACCAGCAGAACGCAGGTGCATCGAACTAATGGCAGGTGTATCGAGCGAGTCACTGTCCGCGGCGCTGGCGTCGTTGGAAACCAAGCTTGCACACGCGTCCTTGGAAATGTCCGCCGAGCTATTTGGAACGGTTGACGTTCTGGATGGCAACGCAGGCCTGCGTCGCGCACTGACTGATCCGGCCCGTGGGGCCTCGGACAAGGCTGGGCTTGTTGCCCAGCTGTTGCACGGGAAGGTCTCGGCGGAAGCCGAATCCACCGTCGCGTCTCTGGCATCCTCGCGTTGGAGCTCGGCACGAGACATTGGCGATGCACTGGAGACCGTGGCGGCAACAGTCGCCATCGCGGTAGCCGAGCGTCAGGGCGGTTCCGCAGGACTGGAGAGGCTCGAAGAAGACCTCTTCGCGTTCATCCGAGTGGTTGGGTCCAGTCATGATCTGCAGCGTGCACTTGATGATTCCAAGGCAACGGTCGAAGCCAAGGGCGCCCTGGCGCTCAAGCTCGTGCCGAACGCCTCGGACGCATCGGCACTGCTGATCCGCCAGGCCGTCGCTTCGCCGCGCGGGCTCAAGCCCGTCGCACTTCTGGAGCGCTTCGTGGAATTGGTGGCTAAACGCCAGGACCGCTGGATTGCCCAGGTGAGTGTCACCCGTGACCTCACTTCCGAGCAAACAGCGCGCCTGCAGGCAGGCCTGAACAACCTTTACGGCCGGGACTTGAAGATCAATGTCGAGATCGACCCGGCACTAGTTGGCGGCATCCGCGTCAGGGTGGGCGACGAGGTTGTTGACGCAACCATCGCCACCCGCGTCGCTGAGCTTCGCCGCCAGTTGGCAAGCTAGGCAGCCCCCCACTTCAATCCGGGGGGCCTGCCTTGCAGGCCAGTCACCATAGACTGAATCAAATTTCGGTTACCGCAACGATTGATCGCGGTAATCACAACTTAGGAGAGCAGGGACTGCAGATGGCCGAATTGACCATCAACGCCGACGATGTCCGCAATGCCTTGAATGAGTTCGCAGCGTCCTACGAACCGGGCAAAGCAGAGCGCACCGAGGTCGGCCGCGTAACCACGGCAAGTGACGGTATCGCCAAGGTGGAGGGTCTTCCCTCCGTCATGGCAAATGAGCTGCTTCGCTTCGAAGACGGCACCCTGGGCCTGGCCCAGAACCTTGACACCCGCGAGATCGGTGTCGTCGTCTTGGGCGACTTCACCGGCATCGCCGAAGGCCAGCGCGTAGAGCGCACCGGCGAGATCCTTTCGGTTCCGGTTGGCGACGCCTTCCTCGGCCGAGTGGTTGACCCGCTGGGCGAGCCGATTGATGACCTGGGACCAATTGCGTCCTCCGGTCGCCGCGCTTTGGAGCTTCAGGCTCCGGGCGTAACGCAGCGCAAGTCGGTTCACGAACCGCTGCAGACCGGCATGAAGGCCATCGACGCGATGATCCCGATCGGCCGTGGCCAGCGTCAGCTGATCATTGGCGACCGCCAGACCGGCAAGACCGCCCTGGCCGTGGATGCGATCATCAACCAGAAGGCCAACTGGGCTTCCGGGGACACCAACAAGCAGGTCCGCTGCATCTACGTGGCAATTGGTCAGAAGGCTTCGACCATTGCCGCTGTGCGCCAGACCCTTGAAACCAATGGTGCGCTGGAATACACCACCATTGTTGCCTCCCCGGCTTCCGACCCGGCCGGCTTCAAGTACCTGGCACCGTACGCCGGCTCGGCCATTGGCCAGCAGTGGATGTACGACGGCAAGCACGTTCTGATCGTCTTTGATGATCTGTCCAAGCAGGCCGAAGCCTACCGCGCCGTATCGCTGTTGCTGCGTCGCCCGCCGGGACGCGAAGCCTACCCGGGCGACGTGTTCTACCTGCACTCCCGCTTGCTTGAGCGTTGTGCAAAGCTCTCCGACGAGCTCGGAGCAGGCTCGATGACCGGTCTGCCGATCATCGAAACCAAGGCAAACGACGTATCGGCATTCATTCCGACCAACGTCATTTCCATCACCGACGGCCAGATCTTCCTGCAGTCGGACCTCTTCAACGCCAACCAGCGTCCGGCAGTCGACGTGGGCATCTCGGTGTCCCGCGTTGGTGGCTCGGCGCAGATCAAGGCCATGAAGAAGGTTGCCGGTACGTTGAAGCTTGAGCTGGCCCAGTACCGCGACATGCAGGCATTTGCCATGTTTGCCTCGGACCTGGATGCCGCTTCCAAGCAGCAGCTGACCCGTGGCGCCCGCCTGATGGAACTGCTCAAGCAGGGACAGTACGCACCGTTCCCGGTTGAGGATCAGGTTGTCTCCGTGTGGGCCGGTACCAAGGGCTACCTGGATGATGTCCCGGTTGAGGACGTTCGTCGCTTCGAAACCGAGTTCCTGGCTCACCTGCGTCACCGCACCAACGTCCTCACCGTGATTGCCGAAACCGGCAAGCTCGAGGACGAGACCGTGGAATCGCTCAAGTCGAACATCGCCGACTTCAAGGCCGGCTTCTTCGGTGAAGGTGACGACAAGCTTGTCGCCGCCGGCAGCGAAGCATTCGATGCCTTGGCCGAGGGATCCGTCGACCAGGAAAAGATCGTCAAGCAAAAGCGCTGACATCACCTTTGAGTAGGGGTTGCCGCACCCGAAGGTGTGGTGCGGCAACCCCTGCAAAGGGATAAGGAAAGGACAAACATGGGAGCCCAGATTCGGGTCTACCGCCAGAAGATTGCATCGACGACGTCGATGGGCAAGATCTTCAAGGCGATGGAACTGATCGCCTCTTCCCGTATTGGCAAGGCACGCGCGCGTGTCTCGGCATCTCTGCCATACGCCAATGCGATTACCCGTGCTGTTACTGCCGTCGCGTCACAGTCTGAGGTTGATCACCCACTGACCACCGAGCCGGAGTCAATCCGTCGCGCGGCTGTCTTGGTCATGACCTCGGACCGCGGACTCGCCGGGTCCTACTCCGCCAGCGTCTTGAAGCAGGCAGAGCACCTCGTTGAACTGCTCCATGAAGAAGGCAAGGACGTCAAGACCTACCTGGTCGGCCGCAAGGCTCAGGCGTACTTCGATTTCCGTGGACGCGAATACGCGAAGGTGTGGACCGGTGGCACTGACGCCCCGGAGTTTAAGACCGCACGCGAACTGCGCGAAGCCCTGCTCAAGGACTTCGCCGACGATTTTGAAGTGGGAGGCGTGGACGAAATCCACGTTGTCTTTACCCAGTTCAAGTCGATGGTCGTTCAGGAACCGACGGTCATTCGTTTGCTGCCGCTTGAGGTTGTCGAGGAGGAGTCAGAGACTCCTGCCGATGAGCTGCTGCCGCTCTACGAATACGAGCCGGAGCCGGAGCAAGTGCTCGACGCACTGCTTCCGCGGTACATCGAATCACGCATCTTCAACGCGATGTTGCAGGCGGCGGCTTCCGAGCTCGCAGCCCGACAGCGTGCAATGAAGTCCGCCGGCGACAATGCCAAGGACCTCATCAAGAAGTACACGCGTCTTCGTAACAACGCCCGCCAGGCCGAGGTTACCCAGGAACTCTCCGAAATCGTTGCCGGCGCTGATGCGCTGAACGGCTAACGGGATCTTCCTACCCACACTTACATCCACGCCATCTACACAAGTGAAGTGAGAGAGAGATGACTGCCCAACTTAACGAGCAGGGTACCGCTGCCTCGACCGGTGCAATCGGTCGTATCGCACGCGTTATCGGCCCGGTTGTCGACGTTGAATTCCCCGCCGACTCCCTGCCTGCTATTTACAATGCTCTTTCCGCTGAGATTACCCTCAACGGCAAGACCACCACCATCACCTTCGAAACCAGCCAGCACCTCGGTGACTCCATGGTTCGTGCAATCGCCCTGCAGGCCACCGACGGACTTGTCCGCGGTACCGCCGTGGTTGACTCCGGTGCCCCGATCTCCGTGCCTGTTGGCGACGTTGTCAAGGGCCACATCTTCAACGTGCTGGGCGAGCCCCTCGACGTTGCGGCCTCGGATCTTGAGATCACCGAGCGCTGGCCGATCCACCGCAAGGCCCCTGCATTCGCGAGCCTCGAAGGCTCGACCGAAATGCTGGAAACCGGCATCAAGTCGATCGACCTTCTCACCCCGTACATCAAGGGTGGAAAGATCGGCCTGTTCGGCGGCGCCGGCGTGGGCAAGACGGTGATGATCCAGGAGATGATCACCCGGGTGGCCAAGCAGCACGGTGGCGTCTCCGTCTTCGCCGGCGTGGGCGAGCGCACGCGCGAAGGCACCGACCTCTGGCTGGAGATGCAGGAGTCGGGCGTCATCGACAACACCGCACTCGTCTACGGCCAGATGGACGAGCCCCCGGGCGTGCGCCTGCGGGTGGCCCTTTCGGCACTCACCATGGCCGAGTACTTCCGCGATGTCCGCGGCCAGGACGTGCTGTTGTTCGTCGACAACATCTTCCGCTTCACCCAGGCCGGATCCGAGGTTTCCACCCTGCTCGGCCGCATGGCCTCGGCCGTGGGTTACCAGCCGACGCTGGCCGACGAGATGGGCGCACTGCAAGAGCGAATCACCTCGGTGCGGGGCAAGTCGATCACCTCGCTGCAGGCCGTGTACGTGCCGGCCGACGACTACACCGACCCGGCCCCTTTCACCGCCTTCACCCACTTCGACGCCACCACCAACCTCGACCGTGGAGTGTTCGCCAAGGGCATCTTCCCGGCCGTCGATCCCTTGGCCTCGACCTCGAACATCCTGCAGCCCGCCGTCGGGGGCGCCGAGCACTACCGGGTGGCCCGCGGCGTCGTGCAGACGCTGCAGCGCTACAAGGAGCTGCAGGACATCATCGCCATCCTCGGCATCGACGAGCTGACCGAAGAGGACAAGGTGCTCGTGGCCCGGGCCCGCAAGGCCGAGAAGTTCCTCGGCCAGCCGATGTACGCCGGCGAGCCGTTCACGCAGATTCCCGGCACCAACGTGCCCGTCGACGAGACGGTCGCCGCCTTCGGCAACCTCCTGTCCGGCGAGTACGACGACTACCCGGAGCAGGCCTTCTTCAACGTCGGTGGCATCGACGACCTGGAGAAGAAGGTCAAGACCCTGCGGGAGAGTTAGAGCGTGGCGCTGCAGGTCGAGCTCGTCTCCCCGGAGC
>NZ_JBKKAP010000133.1:0-3770 GCF_046714615.1 Paeniglutamicibacter sp. | reverse complement strand
GGTCGACGCAGCATCGCCTGCGCCCGTAGTATTTAACACGGCTCGTGGTCCTTGGAATTATGAATGTCTTAGTCAACACCCATAATTCCGTAGGGCTGCGGGCCCTACTTATTTGATGACGCCACGCTCAAAGTCCGAGAGCCGTGAATCGACCTTGTCAGCGGTCTCCGATTCCGGAAGGGTGACCCGCGTGGTTGCGGCGAGCCGCGGGTGCTTCACTGCCGTTGGCGGCCGTCCGGGCGAATCCGATCAGTCGCCCGGAACCCGTTTCGTGCATACAGCGGACGGGGAAGGTTTGCGGCCGATTTCGGACGTTCTTGGACTCTCGGCTGCCTACTGCTCTATTGGCTTGGAATGAGCCGCCGACTTGGCCCACGCTCCGAGCGGGAAAGGCCTCAAGTTTGTCCCTCACACACAGCATGATCAATGTGGCGCTTCAGCAGTGAATTTTCAATCATGCTACCAATTTTGATGACGCTTCTTCTTGGATTTGGGCGTCGCACAGGTGCCTTTAGGTCGCAATCTGGCGGGCGTCATTGGGGGCGTTCGGAGTGCCGTGGCCCGGATAGACGTCAGGGCCTTCTTGAATGGTTATCGACTATCGACCAAAAAACGCAAAAAAGACCCAGACATTGAACCATTACAACTCTGGCTGCGTGCTGCCGTCGACCCCGTGGAAACACGAAGCACCACTTCGTTCGGATGCCGCCGCGAATCCGGTGGCCAGCTCCTGCGGGACAGGGCCGACGCCTTCCTGGACCTGGAAGGCCTCCGTGTGCTCGCGGCGGACCTCCGGGACCCGGCCCGGCTCGTCGTGGTGGTTGAAACTCCGGAACGCACCGCGTGGTGCCGTGGGTGCGGCACCCAGGCCAGTTCCCAAGCCCGGCGCAACGTGCCGATCCCGACATTCCCGCCCATGGCTCCCCGGTGGTCCCGCACCGGAACAAGCGGGTGTTCCGCTGCCACGAAAAACAATGCCACATGATGACGTTCTCCGAGGAGCGCCACCACCTTGGGCCACGGGAAAACTCACCATGCGGGCCTGCCACTGGGCGCACGAGCAGCTGAAGGAACAAGACAACGCGGGCTCGGCGATCGCGCGGCAACTCGGCGTGGACAGTCACACGATCTGGGACAATATAAAGGCGCTGGCCCAGCTGGAAATCACCGACCCCGACCGCCCGCGCGGCGTCAGAACCCCGGGGCGTCGATGACGCATATCTGGCGGCACACCGGCTTCGCCAGCGAGCCGGTCCTGACCGGGTTCGTCGACCACACCAGGGACGAAAGGGGTCGGATCCGGGCCCGGTTCCTGGACCTGTTGCCCGGACGGAGCCGAAGGGCCCCCTTCAACTGGCTCAGTGCCCATCTCGAGGATTTCAGGCCCGGCATCAAGGTCGCGACCCTCGACCCGTTCCGCGGCTATGCCAACGCCATCGACGAATA
This sequence comes from Paeniglutamicibacter sp., assembly GCF_046714615.1. Classification (NCBI taxonomy): domain Bacteria; kingdom Bacillati; phylum Actinomycetota; class Actinomycetes; order Micrococcales; family Micrococcaceae; genus Paeniglutamicibacter; species Paeniglutamicibacter sp. Next base: position 2,324 of record NZ_JBKKAP010000133.1, on the reverse strand, counting down.
GCTGCCCGACGCAGTCATGATTCTGGACGCGTTCCACGTAGTCAAGCCCGGAAGGCCCATGGTCGATGACGTCAGGCGCCGGGTCCAGAAGGAGGCCACCGGCAAACGGGGGCTAAAAGAACGACCCCCTCTACAGATCCCCCCGACGCCTGCTGCAAGGGGCCGAGCACTTCAAGGAGAAGCAACGCGCCCTTCTCACCGAACTGCTCGGGGCCGGCGACAAGGACGGAGAGGTGGCGATCGCCTAGCCCAGCTGTTTCATGAGGTGCCGGCTGACCGCTGATTCCGTATTTTGGTGCGGAGTTGGCGGTCTTGCCGTTTTCGGGCATGCAGGCGATGGCCGTGTCGGCTGCCGGTGGTGCCGGGTTCCACTGCCCGGAGTCTTGGTCTTTCGTCTCGTCGCGGTGGGCCGGGCCGCGGGTTCAGGCGGCCAGGTTGCCGTGCCTGAAGTGCTGGTGGGCGCGGGTGATGCGCCGGTGCAGGTCCATGGCCAGGTCCGCCTCGGGCGCCGTGCGCGGGAGCAGCAGCCGGGTTTGCCGTCCGCCGCGCACCAGTTTCCCGGCCATTGAAAACAGCCGGTACCGCCAGCGCTTCACGTCCCAGACCCCGGCCGCGTGCCCCGACGGCAGGATCGAGAGCTGGATCCACGACACCAGGTTCATGGCGAACATCGCCAGGTCGGCCCACGCCTCGTTGGCGGCCAACGAGAAGGGAAACTTGCCAAGGCCCGTGTTCTTCAGGGTCTTGATCCTGTTTTCGCATCGCCCCTCGCCCGGTGCCGGGCATCCAAAAATGCCACGTTGTAGCGGGGTGCGTTGGTGAGGAAGGCGGTGACGCGGTTGCCGTCGGTGTCGAACAGGCTGGCCTTCGCCCCCGGGTGCAGGGGCTCGGCCCGCAGGTGGATCCGGGTTCCGGGCGGGTAGTTCTTCAGTTTCAGGACCTCGGTCGCGTCGATGACCCACGCGTCGTGGCGCTCGTTGCCGTGCTGGTCGGTGGCCGGCTCCCAGTACTTTTTCTCGTTGATCCACCCGATCAGGCGTTCGTTGGCCACCGGCAGAGCAAAGGAGGTGGAGAACTGGATGCCCAGGGAGTGCAGGTGGTCCAGGAATTCGCGGGAGGCCCCGGCGCTGTCGGTGCGGATCAGGATCTTCTCCCCGATCAAATCCCCGTTACTGTCATAAAAGTCCTCCGGCAGCTGTGCCAGCGCCCGGGTAAGGACCTCGATGTGGTCCTTGGCGCTGTTGGCGCCCTTGTTGCCCTTGTTGCCCGGGCGCATCATCACCGCGAGGATTTCACCGGTCCCGTTGTCCTGGCCGTAGTCGACGATGGCGATCAGGGGCGAAAATCCATACCCGCCCTTGTAGGTTCCCGCGGCCTTTTCCTTCTCGGAGTGCACGTGCACCAGGGACGCGTCGAGGTCGATAGTGAGCGGGTCCGCCGCGGTGGCCCGGCGCCCGGGGTTCCGCTTGCCGGCCGCTGCCCAGATCTTGGATCGCAGGGTTCGCTGCATCGTGGCGAACCCGTAGGCGAAGGCCTCGGGCTGGTCCTTGACCCGGGCCATGAACCGGCTGATCGTCGCCTCCGAGGCCACCGAACCGAACAACGCCGGGGCCGCGCGCAGCTGGTCGACGTCGGCGACCTGTTCGCCGCCGGCGGCGAGCAGGTCGCCAGGGACCCGAGGATCTTGCCGGGTCGGTGCACCGCCATGGCCGGCACGAATTGGGAGAACCGGTCCTCGCAGAGCTTCCGGAAACCCGGGACGTTGAGGAAGCCGGTGAGCACGCCCAGCCCGGCGTGGGACACCAGTGCCTGGCCGGTGAGGGATACCGGGACGGTAAGGAAGAATGCGGTAGGGTTGTGCATTGAAAAGGTGACCCTTTGAACCGATGGATATAAAGCTTAGACACTTCTATTTTCCCAGTTCAGGTCACCTTTTCCTCGTTAAAGACGGTTAATGACGCTGGCCCTCATGAAACCGGGCTAACGCATCCGCTCACTGCTCTCTGCTGGCGGCCACCGACACTGCCTGGCATGGGATGTCCTCACCACGCCAGAATCCGAAGAGCCGCATTACCTCCCTACCAAAGCGAAACGCCCACGAGATTCCCCGCCCAAAAAGAGATTCTCAGGAATAACTCTTTACAGCCTCAATAATGTCTCCTAGACTCCAAGCTAGATGCCAACGGTTGGGGAACCGTTTGGGGGGCTGCTAGGGGCAGTAGGCATTAGATGGGGTCTAGACACTTGGGGACCACTTCATTCCTTCATAATTTCTCATCAAGATTGATTCGCTGGGGGGCGATAAATGTCGCACCTTCTTGACG
>NZ_JBKKAP010000132.1:0-1654 GCF_046714615.1 Paeniglutamicibacter sp. | reverse complement strand
GGGCAGATTCTAACGGTCGTTGCAACACCCCAGATCTTTGGGAGTTGCAACGACCGTGTCGTCTTTAACGAAGAAATCACCAACCAACAAGAATCCTTCAGGCCCCCGGAAGTACTCCTCCGAGGATCGCGAGCGATTCCTGGTGGTCCTGGACCGGACGGGGAACGTTTCCGCGGCGGCCACCGAGCTCGGGTTCAATTCCAACAAGTGCTACCAGTGGGCCCGCGAACTCACCCCGGATTCCACGTCCCCGGCCAGTGGCAGCAAGGGCAAGAAGAAGACCAAATACACCCAGGACCAAAAGGACGGATTCTTCACCGCCCTGGACCGGCTGGGGAGCGTGTCGGCGGCAGCCCGCGAGGCCGGCATCCCCGTGGGAACCTGCTTCCAATGGGCGCGCAAGGCCGGTGTGGCGACGGTGGTGTCGCACGCAGGGAAGCGGGAGGAATACCTGCGGCTGCGCAGCGCTGGAGCGACCCAGAAGGCGGCGGCAGCGGCGGCGGGGGCAAACGTGCGCACCTGCCGGGACTGGGAGAACGGGATTCGACTGTCCCACGGCCGACGCATTTACCCGGACGGACGGGTCATCGACTACAAACAAGGGGTGACTGCTAACAATTCGGTCGACGGCTTGGCCTACGCAACTCCGTTCCCGGGGCTTGCCGCGCTGGAGAATCCGATCAGCGACCGCTACCTCTCCCTGCCCGAACGCGAGCAGATCCGCGACCTGCTGGCGGCCGGCTCCTCGCTGCGGGCCATCGCGCGGGCACTGGGCCGGCCGGTCTCGACGGTGAGCCGGGAGATCGCCCGCAACACCGGCCCCAACGGCTACCAGCCGTACGCCGCGCACCGCGCCGCGGCCGGCCGCCGGCCACGCCCCAAGGCCAGCAGGCTCGCCTGCGAGGGAACCTTGCGGAAATACGTGGGGGCGAAGCTGCTCCTAGGCTGGTCACCGGAGCAAATCAGCAACCGGCTGAGGAAGCTGCTCCCCGACAGGCTGGAGTTCCACGTGTGCCACGAAACGATCTACCAAGCGCTCTATCTGCAGGCCCGCGGCGGACTCAGGCGGGAGGTCGCAGCGGCGCTGCGCACCGGCCGCGCCCGCCGCAAGACCCGCCGCGACCCCGAGGCGCGCACCAGCCGGTTCCGCGACCCGATGGTCAACATCTCCGAGCGTCCCGCCGAGATCGAGGACCGCGCCGTGCCGGGGCACTGGGAAGGGGATCTGATCACCGGGACGCTGAACCAGTCCGCGATCGCGACCCTGGTCGAGCGGAGCACCCGCTACGTCATGCTCGTCCACCTCGAGGGCGACCACACCGCGGCGACGGTCCGCGACGGGCTGATCAAGACCATGGGCGGGCTGCCCGAGTTGCTCAAGGGCTCCCTGACCTGGGACCAGGGCGCAGAGATGGCCACGCACAAGGCCTTCTCCCTGGCCGCCGACATGGACGTCTACTTCTGCGACCCGGCCAGCCCCTGGCAACGCGGATCCAACGAGAACACCAACGGGCTGCTGCGCCAATACTTCCCCAAGGGAACCGATCTCAGCACCCATGGCCCCGAGGAACTGGAACGGGTCAGCCGCCTGCTCAACGGACGCCCACGCAAAACGCTCGGTTGGGATACCCCAACCGAGCGCCTGCGTGAACTA
>NZ_JBKKAP010000131.1:0-1163 GCF_046714615.1 Paeniglutamicibacter sp. | reverse complement strand
GAGCTGGCCCGCCAGCAGCGCGGCCTGGAGATGATCGCCTCGGAGAACCACACGGCCCTCGCGGTGATGCAGGCGCAGGGTTCGGTGCTGACCAACAAGTACGCCGAGGGCTACCCGGGACGCCGCTACTACGGCGGCTGCGAGGAGGTCGACGTCGTCGAGACCCTGGCGATCGAGCGGGTCAAGGCCCTCTTCGGCGCCGCGTTCGCCAACGTGCAGCCGCACTCCGGCGCCCAGGCCAACGCCTCGGTCATGCACGCGCTGATCCGCCCGGGCGACACCGTCATGGGCCTGAACCTGGCCCACGGCGGGCACCTGACCCACGGCATGAAGATCAACTTCTCCGGCCGCCTCTACAACATCGTCCCGTACGGTGTCGAGGAGGACACCCTGGTGGTGGACATGGACAAGGTCGAGGCCCTGGCCCTGGAGCACAAGCCGAAGATGATCGTTGCCGGCTGGTCCGCCTACCCGCGCCAGCTGGACTTCGAGCGATTCCGGGCGATCGCCGACAAGGTCGGCGCGTACCTGTTCGTGGACATGGCGCACTTCGCCGGCCTGGTCGCCGCCGGGCTGCACCCCTCCCCGGTGCCGCACGCCCACGTCGTCTCCTCCACCACGCACAAGACCCTGGCGGGTCCGCGCGGCGGGATCATCCTGACCAACGACGCCGACATCGCGAAGAAGATCAACTCCGCGGTGTTCCCCGGCCAGCAGGGCGGCCCGCTGGAGCACGTGATCGCCGGCAAGGCCGTCGCGTTCAAGATCGCCGCGACCGAGGAGTTCCGCGAACGCCAGGAACGCACCCTGGCCGGGGCGCACATCCTGGCCGAGCGCCTCAACGCCCCGGACGTCGCCGCGGTGGGCATCTCGGTGCTGACCGGCGGCACCGATGTGCACCTGGTCCTGGTGGACCTGAGGCACTCGGAGCTGGACGGGCAGCAGGGCGAGGACCTGCTGGCGAAGGTGGAGATCACGGTGAACCGCAACGCGGTCCCCTTTGACCCGCGTCCGCCGATGGTCACCTCGGGGCTGCGCATCGGCACCCCGGCGCTGGCGACCCGCGGCTTCTCCGAGGCCGCGTTCGTGGAGGTCGCCGACATCATCGCAGAGACCCTCATCGCGGGCACCCGGGAGGGGAACGAGGCGACGCTCGCGGCCCT
>NZ_JBKKAP010000130.1:0-7650 GCF_046714615.1 Paeniglutamicibacter sp. | reverse complement strand
GGGGGGGCCCGGGGGCTTCCGGGGGGCAGGGGCTCGCCCGGGTCCCCGGGTACGGGGCCGGGGGGGGGGGGCCCCGGGCAATCCGCGGCGGGGGCCCCCCGCGCCGGGCCGTGCCCGGGCATGGTGCCGGCCTGTGCGCCCGTCCGGGGCCGCGGGCAACCGCGAGGGGGCCCCGTGGAGAAATACCGGGGAAAGATCCGGGTGCGGGTTATGATGATTCGCGATGGCAAGGTTATTTGGGACCGATGGTGTCCGCGGAAAAGCAAACGAACTTCTGACCCCCGAACTGGCGATGGCGCTTTCACAGGCCGCCGCGATGGTGTTGGGTCACGAACAAATACATGACGGGCGCAGGCCCGTGGCGGTGGTCGCCAAGGATCCCCGGATCAGTGGCGACTTCATCTCCGCTGCGATCGAGGCGGGCCTTGCGGCCTCCGGCGTCGACGTACACGATGCGGGGACCCTGCCCACGCCGGCGGCGGCGTACCTGGTCGCCGACATGGGTGCCGACTTCGGCGTCATGATCTCCGCCTCGCACAACGCGGCCCCCGACAACGGGATCAAGTTCCTGGCCCGCGGCGGCAAGAAGCTGGACGACGCCCTCGAGGACGCCATTGAGGCGGCCATGGACAAGCCCAAGTACCGCCCGGTCGGAGCGGACGTGGGACGCATCTCGCGCTTCGCCGATGCCGAGGACCGCTACGTCATGCACCTGCTGCAGACGCTGCCCAACCGGCTGGACGGGATGAAGATCGTCCTGGACTGCGCCCACGGCGCGGCCAGCGGCTGCTCGCCGGAGGTCTTCAACGCCGCCGGGGCCCAGGTCGTGGTCATTGGTGCGGAGCCCGACGGCATCAACATCAACGACGGCTACGGCTCGACGCACCTCGAACGCCTGCAGGCCGCAGTGGTGGACAACGGTGCGGACCTGGGCATTGCCCACGACGGCGACGCCGACCGCTGCCTCGCCGTAGACCACGAGGGAAACATCGTGGACGGGGACCAGATCATGGCGATCATGGCCACCGACATGAAGGAACGCGGCGTCCTGAAGGACAACACCCTTGTCGCCACCGTGATGAGCAACCTCGGGCTGAAGATCGCCATGCGCGAGGCAGGGATCAGCTTCAAGGAAACCGGCGTGGGCGACCGCTACGTGCTCGAGGGCATGCGCGAGGGCGGCTACAACCTTGGCGGGGAACAGTCCGGCCACGTGATCTTCGCGGACCACGCCACCACAGGTGACGGGGTGCTGACAGGCCTGCACATTGCCGCCCGGGTCAAGGCCACCGGCAAGTCCCTGAAGGAACTTGCCGCCGCCATGACTGTCTTGCCACAGGTGCTGATCAATGTCAGGGGCGTTGACAAGGAAGCCGCACCCAGCAACCAGATGCTGATCGCGGCGATCGTTGCCGCCGAGGCGGAACTGGGGAGCAACGGCCGGGTGCTGTTGCGTCCCTCCGGAACCGAGCCGGTGGTGCGCGTGATGGTGGAAGCCACCTCGCACGACATGGCCCATTCCCTGGCGACTTCGCTGGCCGCAGTCGTTTCACGGGAACTGGCACTATAGATTCTTTTTGCAACATTGAGACCGTGGCCGAGTGTTCCGGCACCAACGGTGTCAGGCGCTCGGCCACACGCATTTGAAATGTGCAGCCCCAGGGCTGCACCGGTGATTTTCGAAAGGGTGTTCCACGGGCATGAGCATGAAGATATCGGTGATAGGCACAGGATACCTGGGCGCGACGCATGCTGCATGCATGGCGGAGCTGGGCTTCGACGTCATCGGCGTTGACGTTGACCCGGCCAAGATCCAGGCCCTTTCCGAGGGCAAGCTGCCGTTCCACGAACCGGGCCTCGGTGAGCTGCTGCGCAAGCACGTGGCCTCCGGCAGGCTGCGCTTCACCACCGACTACGAACAGGTGGCCTCCTGGGCGGATGTGCACTTCGTTGGCGTGGGCACCCCGCAGCGTGCCGACGGGCACGGGGCCGACATGCGCTACGTCGATGCCGCGGTGGCCGAACTTGCCACGCGCATCCGCGGCACTGCGCTGATCGTGGGAAAGTCCACGGTTCCGGTGGGCACCGCACGCCGGCTTCGCGGGCTGATTGCTGCCAACGCGCACCCGGATGCACAGATCTCCCTGGCCTGGAACCCCGAGTTCCTGCGCGAAGGCTTCGCGGTGGCCGACACCATGTCCCCGGACCGTCTGGTGCTGGGTGTCGAGGACGAGACCTCCGAGGCGATCCTGCGTAAGGTCTACGCCCAGGCACTCGAAGCAGAGACCCCGATGATTGTCACGGACTTCGAGACAGCCGAACTGGTCAAGGTTGCGGCCAACGCTTTCCTGGCCACCAAGATCTCCTTCATCAACTCCTTCGCCGAGGTCACCGAGACCATTGGCGGGGACATCACGGTGCTGGCCGACGCGCTGGGCCACGATGCGCGCATCGGGCGCAAGTTCCTCAATGCCGGCGTGGGCTTCGGAGGCGGTTGCCTGCCCAAGGACATCCGGGCGCTGCAGGCCCGCACGAGCGAACTAGGCCTGACCCACACCATGGGGTTCCTGGCCGAGGTCGACGAGATCAACCTTCGGCGCCGCGAACGCGTGGTCCGTCTGGCCCACGTGATGCTCAAGGAAAAATTGGTTGGTGCCCGCATCGCGGTGCTGGGCGTTACCTTCAAACCTGACTCGGATGACGTGCGGGACTCCCCAGCCCTTGACATCGCGGTGCGGCTGTTCAACGCCGGTGCCGACGTGTTGGTCTATGACCCCAAGGGCAACAAGAACGCAGCCGAGCGTTTTCCGCGGCTGCAATACGCCGGCGACCTGCCCGAGGCCGTGCAGAATGCGGATTTGGTGCTTCTGTTGACCGAATGGGACGAATTCAAGGCCCTGGTTCCCGCCGACCTCGAGCACCTGGTGGAAGCGCGGCGCATCATCGACGGACGCAACGTGCTCGATCGTGGCCTGTGGACCGGATCCGGGTGGGAAATCGTTCGGATGGGCCAGCACTACGCGCCCCTCGACGGGGTGCTCTAACCTCGGGAAAGACTACATAAACAGTATGAAGGCGCCGATCGCGCAGGCAATGACGGCCAACAGCCCCAGGCCGATATTTTGCCAGATCAAGGGAACTCGAGGCCCTTGTCGATAAATACGAAGGTTAGATGCGCTTGCGTACTTTTCGTTCCAAGATTCTCTCCCCAAGTTTGGCGTACTCCCCAGAACGCGCTTAAATTTGGTCCTACCAGTTCGCTGCAATTTGCCCATGAGCGTGAACAGCAAATGAACAATGAGAGTTGAGCGGTTTTGGCTTGTATGAATTCCGCATATTCATGGGCCGCTACAGATCAAGAAGAGAGCGTCCTGATCGCAGAGCCACTGTTGCTTGCCGTACGACAAGAGCCGGGAAAACGCGCGTCCGATTCGCCGTCTGAAGCCTGGTTCGAACCAGCATCCCCGATCAGAGGTGAGTCCGGGATCAGAAATTTTGTTGATGACGTGCGGGCTTCCGGACGCCTTGTTGATTGAGGTGAAGAATTTGGCAATCACAAGGCTCTATAAAAAGAACGGACGAATGCATATGCGTGAACCTGGCGATTGATTAGCATGACTTGAGCGTGGGTTACCCGAATTGCCAACGAAGTATTTGCGTGTACCCCAAGTATCCGCAAATGTGGAGGACCCACCACACTTGCAATGTTGGTGGGTCCTTTTCGTGGGGACGATTCAATTTCTCGCTGTTCCATGCGGCCTTTCGACGATTCATGTGACGTAAGTTGCAATTCAGATTATTGAGGTTCCGACCGCGCTTAGCTGCGTAGGGACAAACTCGCACTTAATTTGGCCTGAATGAACGGGGCTTTCGGTGGCGACTGTGGAACGAAACGGTAAGTAACGAAGCGGTAGCGCTGGTGCGAGGGCCCGGTTCGTTCCACAGGCGCCACCGAAAGCTCCGCCTAAACATTGGCCAACAGCTCACGCAGTTGTTGGCCATACTGCTTTGCGTATGACTCCAACGCGGTTGGCAATTACTTCCACCGCATCCTGTTTCTGCTCACCGATTTGCAGAAGTCGCTGGAACTGTCCGAGATGCCTGCTCAATCTGAGTCGCGGCGCTAGCGGAAACTCGATTTCCATCCGTTGCCCTCTTGATCGGAAAAGCAGTGGGCCAGACGGCCCGTTGCCTGAGGATCTCCCAACCCCACATCACTTCAATAGTGGCCCAATCTTTTCCCAAAAGATATCTGACATGCTGCGGCTAAACGTAGCCGTGAGATGGTGGGCATCGCGATAGACCAACTTGTTACCAATAATCGGCGGGCAGGAATCCTCGTTGCATAGGTAAGAGCTGAAGTCGACGAAGGTTGCCCCAGCGGACGCTGCAGCGGCAGTTTCGACCGCAGCGGTGGCCGCGACCAACTGCTCACTTCGAGGCAGTACACAGGGCTTCACGTCGTCAATGTGGGCGGAGAGACAGATTTCAAGGGACGCCTTGTTGTCCGGTACGTCGGCGATCACGGCAACCGGTACCGGGGCAATCGCATCGAGCGTGCGTTTCAGTCCCTCCTGCCATGAAGTGTGGAAGGGGGCCTCGGATACAAGCGTACTTTTTCCATAATTTGCGATCAGTACTAGATTCGGCCGCTCAATATTGATGCGATCGATGACTCCTGCACGCCAAGTGTCACATGCGAAATATTCGACTCCGTTGACAAAGCGTTCCTTGTCAACTGAATGACATGAGCTTTTCGTGTTTGAATCGAGCCGGATATCTCCGCGCTCCGCCAGGGCGGCAAGCGCCGGGTACCAGTTCGCAGCGTGGGAGTCTCCGAATAGGAAGACGAGGGGCGCTGACTTATTGGACCCGACTTGGCACCCCGATGAGTCGGTGCTTTCATAAACTCGGTGGCAGCCGCTTGAGTAGATTTTAGGGTTGTCTTGGGATGCTAGGCGAAGTGAGGGCTCCATGTTCAATGGTATGAATGGAGTTCCGGTCGGAGCCGCGACAAGAGGGCCCTCTATTGCCATGTCGTCGGTTGAGAGTTGAGCACTATTTGATGCGCTTCCTGCTCCGAAAGCAATGGCCACCACGAGCCCGGATGCTGCAAATGAGGCCAAGAGTGTCCGCACGGTCTGGCCCTGAGTGCGAGCGCGAAAGCGAATCGCCGGCATTTCGACCCAGCGGTACAAAAGCCATGCAAGTGGGAATGAAATAAGGCCGAGCATAAGTCTCACCGACAATGACAACGGTTCGTGGGGTCCGGCCATTGCCAATGGAATTGCCTGCATGGGCCAGTGAACAAGGTACAGCGAGTAGGAAATCTTGCCAACGAACTGTAGCAACCTCAGTCCGAGTACCCGGTCACTGGAGAACCTGCCCTGTGAGCCTCCGCCGATAATAAGCAGTGCCGTCGCCAGTACGGGGAAGGCCGCGTAGGGGCCGGGGAAAGGTGTGGAGGAATCAAAATTGAATCCGATGAGTATAAGTGAGACGAGGCCAACCCAAGCGAGCACCCCTGTCACTGGGCGTTTCAGCCATGAAGCATTCGAGCGCACGTGGAAAGCTAGAAGAGCACCGACACCAAGTTCCCACGCTCGTGTAGGCAGTGAGAAGAATGTCCATGGCTGGGAAGAGTTCATCCCAACCAAGCACAACGCAAATGATGCTAGGGTCAGCGTCAAGACCAGACCGAGAAGCGCTATCCGATTGCGCCTGAGAACCCAGAAGCCAAGCGCCAGAATGGCGGGCCAAAACAGGTAGAACTGTTCTTCAATTCCCAGCGACCAATAGTGTTGAAATACCGAGGGTGCGCTCTCGCTTAGGTAGTCGGTTTTGTGCCTAGCAAATAGCACGTTCGGCATGTACAAAGCCGTCGCGACGGCACCCTTCCAATCTTCCTGCATCAGGAGCGGCGGCATCCAAATCCAAGAGGCAACTGTCGTGACAAGCGCAACTAGCATTGCCGCCGGCAGGATTCTCCTGGCTCGCTTGGCGTAAAAGGCCCCGAACCGGATTCGACCTTGATGCTCCAGGGATCGGAGGAGGTGCCCCGTGATCAGGAACCCAGAGATTACGAAGAAAACGTCAACACCGGCATATCCCCCGCTTACCCAGTCCACACCGGAGTGGTACGCCACGACTAAGAGCACGGCAACGGCGCGAAGTCCTTGAATGTCCGCCCGGAACGAATTCTTGGCTTTCGCAGCGACGCCTGTGTCCGCTTGCATGGTTGCGTCAGCTAGCATGCCAAATTCCCTCTGGTGGTGTGAATGGATCTAGTCCAGTTTAGCCAAGTCAAGTCACTCCAATTAATCAATCCGGGGCTGTGGTGACACAAGTCCTGGACGGAATTACCTTGGGATACTCAACCGCCGCATTCATCTATGCCACGTCGGGGCCAGTGTCGTGGCTTTCAAAGTTTATCTCCCCGGGGTCGGTCGGCGGTTCCCGTTTCGGGCGTGCTGCTTTCGGCGCACCCTGGTAGTGCCGGAATCCCATCCTTCCAAGGAGGCTGTAATGTCTGACCGTGTGACGTTAGGGCTTTCAGATTATTTAGTTGGTGTGTCGCCGTTTTTGAAGGCGTAATTCCACTCGGGGTGCCATTCGTGCTTTTCCAGGGTGCCGCTGGACTCGAGCAGCCTCATTTCGTGGCCGGGTATTTTCACGCCGGTCTGATAGATGCCGGTGTCCAGTTCCGCTTGGACGGTGAGTCCGGTTTTGGTGATGGTCGCGGCGATGGAGTTAACGATGACTTCGTGGCTGGTCAGGGGTCTCCCGCGCCAGTTCATGGAGATGTGGGAGAAGAGCTTGTGCTCGATCTTGTTCCAGTTGCTGGTTCCTGCGGCAGGTGGTAGATGGTGATCTCCAGGCCCATTTCGGCGGCAAGTCCGGCGAGGTCGGTCTTCCACAGGCGCGTCCGGTAGCCGTTGGATCCGCCGCCGTCGGCGGTGATCAAAAGCCGGTTGGCGCCCGCGTGGGTGTTCGTTCCGGTGATGTTCCACCAGGAGCGGATGATGTTCACGGCGAAGGCCGCGGTGTCCTGGTCGGTGCCCACCGACACCCATCCGGGGTTGTTGCCCACGTCGTAGACTCCGTAGGAGTTGGCCTTGCCTTTTCCTTGTCGATGAAGTCGTGGACTTTGACTTGTTCGGCGTCCCGGGTGGGACGCCATTCGGCGCCCTTGTTCTTGTATTCCCCGACCAGTTCCTTCTTTTTCGCATCGACGCTGATCACCGGTTTCCCGGCGGCCAGGTGCGCGGTGGCCCGGGCGTTGAGGTAGGTGAATTGGGCATCCCTGACGGGGTGCTGCCTGCCTTCGAGGGTCTTGGCGTTGGCTTGCAGGCTGAAGCCGTTGGACTTGAGGAGTTTCGCGACGGTCTCGGCTCCCACACTGTGCCCTTGTGCGGTGAGTTCGGCGGCGAGTTTGGGGGGGTGGAGAGGGTGGTCCAGGACGGCGGGGATTCGGGGTCCCTGCGGCGGGTGGGTTCCGCCAGGGACAGCAGGGCCGGGACCAGGTGTGTGTGATCGACTATCTGTAGGCCATTTGAGCCAAGAAATCCAGCCAAGTTGGTGGCCGGTTTCCAGCCAAATGAGCGATAAGAATCAGGCCAGTGAATTCCTCCCGGAAACCGTCATTCCGGG
>NZ_JBKKAP010000129.1:0-25392 GCF_046714615.1 Paeniglutamicibacter sp. | reverse complement strand
GGTTGGACGTGGCACGCAGCCCCGAAAGGCCCCCTGCGGGGGTGCGGTTGGGTCTAGCGGCCCTGGTTGGCCACAGCCTTGATGGCGTCGGCCGCGGCGTCCGCGTCCAGGTACTGTCCGCCGCGGGTGACCGGGGTGAAGTCCTCGTTCAGTTCGTACACCAGCGGGATGCCGGTGGGGATGTTCAGGGAGGCGATGTCCTCGTCGCTGATGTGGTCCAGGTGCTTGACCAGGGCGCGCAGCGAGTTGCCGTGCGCGGTGACCAACACGGTCTTGTGGGCGGAGAGGTCGGGCTTGATCTCGTCCTCCCAGTACGGAAGCATGCGATCCAGGACATCCTTGAGGCATTCGGTGCGCGGTGCATCGTCGCCCAGGTTCGCATAGCGCGGATCGTTGATCTGGCTGAACTCCGAGTCGTCGGCCAGCACCGGCGGCGGGGTGTCGTAGCTGCGGCGCCATTCCATGAACTGTTCCTCGCCGTATTCGGCCAGGGTCGCTGCCTTGTCCTTGCCCTGCAGCGCGCCGTAGTGGCGCTCGTTCAGGCGCCAGCTGCGCTTGACCGGGATCCAGCTGAGGTCGGCCGCCTCCAGTGCCAGATTGGCGGTGACGATGGCGCGCTTGAGCAGCGAGGTGTGCAGCACCGCCGGGGCCAGACCGGCTTCGGTGAGCAGCTGCCCCCCGCGGGTTGCCTCGGCGCGGCCTTTCTCGGTGAGCGTGACGTCGTACCAGCCGGTGAACAGGTTCTTTTCGTTCCACTCGCTTTGCCCGTGGCGCAGCAGGATCAGGGTGTAAGTCATGGACCCCATTCTAGGACGAGTGAAGTGCCTTACTTTATTCCGTGACGTGTTCCGGGCGCGGTGCCCGACACTTTAGTCTTGAAGCAATGGTTCAGAAAGCGACTCGGCTCGGCGGACGGTCGAAGACCGGTCGCCCGCTGGGCAATACCACCCGCGGAACCACCAACCCCAATCGCATGCGCCGCGTTGACCGCTGGCTGACCGGTCCCCAGGCCTGGCGCCTGCGCCCCGGCGTCACCGGGGCCCCGCCCATCGCCGTGGATCTTGGCTACGGGGCATCGCCAAGAACCGCCGTCGAGTTCTTCGACCGCGTGCGCTCCGTGTCCCCCCTGGCCCAGGTCGTCGGCATCGAGATCGAACCCGAACGCGTGGCCCGCGGCACCGCCCTGGCGCTTGAGGGCCTGGACTTCCTCCTCGGCGGGTTCGAGATCCCCATTGATTCCCAGGCCACCGTGATCCGCGCCTTCAACGTGCTGCGGCAATACGACGAGGCCGACGTGCCAGGCATCTGGGAGACCATGGCCCGGCGGCTGACCGAGCACGGCGTGCTCATCGAGGGCACGTGCGATGAGATCGGCCGGCGCAGCTCCTGGGTCGCCGTGACCAAGGACGGCCCGCAAACCCTGAGCATCTCCCTGCGCTTCGGCGCCTTCACCCTCCCTTCCGATGTCGCCGAGCGCCTGCCCAAGGCGCTGATCCACCGCAACATCGCCGGCGAACGCATCCACGACTTCCTCGCCGCGGCCGATGCCGCGTGGCTTTCCGCCGCGCCGCTGGCCTCCTTCGGCAACAAGCAGCGCTTCGTGGCCATGTGCCGGAGCCTGCGCGCATCGGGCTGGCCGATCTGCGACTCGGCCTCACGCTGGCGCCTGGGCGAGCTGACAGTGAAGTGGGAGGCAGTGGCCCCGCGCAGCGGCGCGCTGGCCCTGGCGGAACCCAACTAGCCAGCACCGGATTTTGCGCTCCCACGGGGGGGTGCAATCGGTCCCGCGCGGCCCCATACTTGATCCATGGTCAAAGGTGATGGACGGCCGGGGAAGCCACTGGTCTTGCTGCTTAGCGTGATTGCCGCACTCGTACTCGTGTCGGTGGTTGTGGTGCTCACCCGGGGCACACCGAGACCGCTTGACGCCGGCACCCCCGCCGGGGTGGTGCAGGGATACGTGACCGCCGTCATCGGCGGCGACGAGGCTGCGGCCGCCGACTTCCTCGAGCCCGGGCAGGACTCCCGGTGCAAGGGATTCGAGTCGATCGCCCCCGAGCGGAACATCCGGGTCGCACTGGTGTCCACAACCCAGCGCGAAAATACCGCCGACGTCGTGGTCTCCATTTCCTACACCAACGTCGGCGGTCCCTTCGGCAGCCCCGAGTATGCCAGCGAGGAATCCTTCGACCTGTCCCTCGTTGAAGGACAGTGGCTGATCTCCAACGCGCCGTGGCCGTTGCTCGTCTGCCAGGGCCAGGAATTTGCGCCATGAGCGCCCCAGACGCTGCCGGGAGCCGTGCGGCGGCCCCCGCATTGGGCACGCTTCGCCGCATCATTCTCTACGTGCTCTTGTTCGCCCTGGTTGCCCTCACCGCCTCCGGCGTGGGCGGACTGCTGGGCAGGTTGTTCACCGCGCCTGACGTGATCGCGTTCAACGATTCCTCGTCGCTGGCACTCTCGCTGGCCCTGACCCTGGTCGGCGGCCCGCTGGGTGCCGTGGTGTTCTGGGCCTCGTGGCGGTTGCTGGCAGATCCGGCCGAACGCCGAGCCACGGCCTGGGGCATCTACGTCTCGGCGATGTACGTTACTTCGCTTCTCACCGCGACCAGCTTCGGCATCGGCGCCCTTGCGTCCCTGGCCGGCGGGGACACAGGTTCCTGGACGTCCTCTCTGGCCACAGGCCTGGCCTGGGCCGGGGTTTGGGTGTGGCATCGGTGGATGCTGGGCCACCGAACGCGTGGCCCCTTGGCACTGGCGAAGGTCCCGCACGTGCTGGGCACCGCCGTGGGGCTGGTGATCGGCCTGGGCGCAAGCACCACCGTGCTGGGTGTGCTCTTCGAACGGGCGATCGGGGCGGGAGGGGAGCTGGCAGTCATCGGGGCGCCCTGGTGGCGCGCCGCCCTCGGGCTGCTGGTCTGGGCCGCCGGCGGGATCCTGATCTGGTGGTGGCACTGGGTCCGCGAGGGCGCCCGCGAGCTGCACACCACGCTGTCCGGGGTGGGCCTGGTGGTGATCGGCGTCGGCGGGTCCGCGATCCTGGCCCTGGGCGGGGCAGGCGTCCTGCTGTTCGTGCTGCTGCGCCTGGCACTTGAGGGCACCGACCCGGTGCCGGTGCTGCTGGAGCCGGCACCCGAGGCCCTGGCCGCGGCGCTGCTCGGCACGCTGTCCTGGCTCTACCACGCCCGGATCGCCCGGGGGCGGCCGGCACCGGTCCCCGCGGCGGCCGGGCTGGCAATTTCCGGGATCGCCCTGGCCGCTGCTGCCTCGGGCATCGGGGTCGCCGTCAACGCGGCCCTGGCCACGGGTACCACGCAGTTGGGCGGCACAGACGCCACCGAGCTTCTGCTGGCGGGCCTCAGCTCGCTGGCGATCGGCGGGCCGCTGTGGTGGTTCACCTGGCATCCGACCCGGCCCTCGGACCCGCACGGCCGGCGGATCTATCTGGTCCTGGTCTTCGGGATCAGCGCCGTGGTTGCCCTGGTGACGCTGCTGGTGATCGGCTTCCGACTCTTTGAATTCATGCTGGGGGATGCCGCCGGTTCGGGCCTGCTCGAACGCGTCCGCGCTCCCCTGGGCCTGCTGGTGGCCACCGGGCTGGTGGCCGGATACCACTTCGCACTCTGGCGGCACGCCCGCGCGTCGGCGCCGGCAGCGGCCGAATCGGCGGACATGGCCGGGCGCAAACGAGGCATCGGCGAGGTGGTGCTGGTGGCCGGCGCGGATGCCGACGAGCTCGCCGCGGCGATCCGCGAGCACACCGGCGCGGCTGTCACGGTGCTGCGGCGCCACGACGCACCGGACGGGATGCTCTCCCCCGCGCAGCTCTTCCGGGTCCTTGAAGGCGTCGAGGCCGAGCGTGTCCTGCTGCTGGCAGGACCGGAGGACCGCCTCGAGGTCATCGAGCTGGCGGCCGGGACCCGCCGCCGGGCCTAGGCCCGGGGAGTGCAACCCCGCGGCAAACGCGGATCGCGGCCCCCGTCCGCCCCCCTTCGAGGGGGGTGGACGGGGAACCGCGATCCGGGAGCGTGGCCGGCCAAGGTGCGCCGGATAACGCTTAGTAGGAGTAGCCGCCCTTGCCGGAAACGGCAGGCTTGACGTCGGCCAGGTACACGCACGCTATGCAGGCACCGATGAGCTGGAAGATTCCGCCGCCGCCGCCGGAGAGCACCGACAACACGCAGACCAGGGTCGCGGCCGCAGTCATTCCCATCCAAAACGGCTTAGTGCGCTTGTTTTCGCGCTGGTAGTTGGCCGCCGGGTGGCGCACTGCGTCAATCAGCGCCACGAGGGCCAGCACCGCAGCCAGGACACCGAGGGCGAACAGGAGAACATCCTCGAACATGTGGGCAAGAATCATGGATTCAGCTTAGCCGCGTTCGCCCAGCGCCGCGCTCAGGTCGGCGTGCAAGTCCTCGACATTTTCGATGCCGACGCTCAGGCGCACCAGGTTCTCCGGCACCGTGCCGGGTTCGCCCGGGTGGCGCCGGCGCCGCTCGGCCAGGGATTCGACCCCGCCCAGGGACGTTGCGGGGGTCCACAGCTTCAAGGCCGCGAGCATCGCGTCGGCGGCCGCCGCGCCGCCGGCAATCTCGATGCCAATGATGGCGCCGAAGCCATCCAGCTGCTCCGCCGCACGTTGGTGTCCGGGGTCCTGGGGCAGGCCGGGGTAGCGCACCCTGGATATCGCAGGGTGCTCGGCCAGGCGCCTGGCGAGTTCCATGGCGTTGGCCTCGGCCCTGTCCAGGCGCAGGGCCATGGTCCGGATGCCGCGCAACGTCAGCCAGGCCTCGAACGGGCCGGGGATCGCCCCGTGCAGGGTACGCATGCCGTGCAGTCGGGAACGCAGCTCGGGGTTGCGGGTCACCACGGCGCCCAGGACCACGTCCGAGTGGCCGCCCATGTACTTGGTGGCCGAGTGCACCACGACGTCGGCACCCTGCTGCAGCGGGCGCTGTCGCAACGGGGTGGAGAAGGTGTTGTCCACCACCGTGAGCACGTCCGCCTCGCGGGCGGCGGCGAGCAGCACCGGCAGGTCGGCGACCTCGAGCATCGGGTTGGTGGGCGATTCCAGCCAGGCCATGTCCGCCCCGGCAAGGGCAGCAATGACCGCGTCGGTGTCGGCCAGGTCCACGCGGCGCACCGTGAGCCCGAGCGTGCCCTCGAGCTCGGCGACCAGCGAGAGCGAGCCGTTGTAGGCGTGGGACGGGATCACGATGGTGCCGCCAAACGGCAGCAGGGACAGGGCCGCTGCCACCGCGGCCATGCCCGAGGCGTAGGCCAGGGCCGGGAGTTCGCAGTCCTCGAGTTGGGCGATGGTTTCTTCCAGCGGGTCCCAGGTGGGGTTGGTGAAGCGTCCGTAGACCTTCTCCCCGGCTCCGGGCTCCCCCAGCGAATGGAAGGTGGAGGAAAGCACGATGGGCGGGTTCACGGGCTGGTCAACGGCATGCGGCGGGCGTCCGGCGGACACCACAATGGTGTCCGGGGCCCACGCCGCGGATTCTGGGCGGGTCATGATTTTTAGGTTACTCCCTGGCCCGGCCCGCGCCCCAGCCGATGACGCGCGCCAACGTGCACACGATGAACCGGCAAGGGCCCGGTGCGGATAGGCTAGAAGACGTGAGCAACGCGCAGCCAAACCCCGTCAACGCAGGCCGCTTCATCGTCTTCGAGGGCGGTGACGGGGCAGGAAAATCCACGCAGGCAGCCCTGCTGGTCCAGACCCTGCGCAAAAACGGCCGCACCGTGCTGCACACCCGCGAGCCCGGCGGAACCCCGATCGGCGAAAAGCTGCGCTCCCTGGTCCTTGACCACGGGCAGGGCACCGTCGATGCGCGCACCGAGGCCCTGATGTACGCCGCGGCCCGCGCCGCCCACGTCGAACAGGTCATCCGCCCCGCCCTGGAAATCGGCACCATGGTCGTCTGCGACAGGTTCATCGATTCGTCCCTGGCCTACCAGGGCATCGGCCGGGAGCTGGGCGAGGACGCGGTGCGTTCCATCAACGAGTTCGCCACCGGCGGGCTGCAGCCGGATCTGACGGTGTTGCTGGACGTGACCCCGGCGGCCGGACGCTCCCGCCGCACCGTGGGCGCCGACGGCAAGCCGCTGGCCGAGGACCGCCTCGAATCCGAACCCGACGAGTTCCACGCCCGCATCCGCGATGCCTTCGTGCACTTCGCGGCCCGCGAACCCCGGCGCTACCTGGTCCTGGATGCCGCCGCCGGGGTCCAGGCGCTGGCCTCCACCATCGAGGAAGCCGTCGCCGCGACGCTCCAGGGGCGGGAATCCTAGCCATGGACGTCTGGGACGACCTGCCGGGACAGGAAAAGGCCATCACCGCGCTGCGCCGCGCGGTCGCCGAGGGCAACCCCGCCCACGCGTGGCTGTTCACCGGCCCTCCGGGCTCCGGGCGCTCGAACGCCGCCCGCGCCTTCGCCGCCGCCCTGCAGTGCCAGGTGCCCGATGCCGCCGCGCGCGGCTGCGGGCAGTGCAAGGCCTGTGTCACGGTGCTGGCGGGCACCCACCCGGATGTCGCGCTGATCACCACCGAGAAGGTCAACTATCAGATCGTTGACGTCCGCGAGCTGATCACCAAGGCCCAGGACCGACCCTCCACCGCACCCTGGCGCGTGATCATCGTGGAAGACGCGGACCGGATGACCGAGCGCACCACCAACGTGCTGCTCAAGTCCATCGAGGAACCGCCCCCGCACACCATTTGGATCCTCTGCGCCCCCTCGCCGGCCGACGTGCTGGTGACCATCCGCTCGCGCTGCCGCTCGGTCTCCCTGGCCGTGCCCACGCGCGAGTCGGTGGCGGCGCTGCTGGTGCGCCGCGACGGGCTCTCGGCGGAGCAGGCCGAGTTCGCGGCCCGCATCTCCCAGTCGCACATCGGCATTGCCCGGCGCCTGGCCCGCGATGCGGAGGCACGCCGCCGCCGCGACACGACCGTGCGCCTGCCATTGCGCATCCGCACCGTCTCCGACGCGGTGATGGCCGCGGCGGAGCTCGTGGAGCTTTCCACCGCCGAGGCCACCGCCTCCTCGACGGAACGTGCCGAGGCCGAGGCCACGGCACTGCGCACCGCACTGGGCCTGGAGGCCGACGCCCCTGTGCCGCCACAGCAGCGCAGCGCGTTCAAGGCCTTGGAAGAGAACGCCAAGCGCCGCGCCAAGCGTGCCACCAACGATGCGCTTGACCGTTCGCTGATCGACATGACCACGTTCTTCCGCGACGTGCTGATGCTGCAGCTGAATGCCTCCACGGAGCTGGTCAACGACTACCTCGCCGATCCCCTGCATGCCTACGCCAACGCCTCGCGGCCCGAGGCCACGGTGGCAAAGATCGATGCGATCGCCGAGGCCCGGTCGCGCATCGGCGCCAATGTGGCCCCGTTGTTGGCCATCGAGGCCATGATGGTCACCCTGCGTCCGGCCAAATAGCCTTCGCCCCGATTCACTCCACTTTCCTATCCCGTTCCGCACAGCCCGCACCCCTAGGAGCCTGAAGCCCGCATGAGAGCACCTCGCCGCCACCTGTCCGTGATAGCCGTGCTGGGTTCCCTGGCCCTGCTGCTGGGCGCCTGCTCCACGGCAACCGCCCCGGCGCCGGCCCAGAACATCGAGTCGGCACCGGCAGCCACGGCTCCCGACAGCGCGGCCACCGGGACCCGGGCCGCGGTCCCGGCTGGCCTGGAAAAGTTCTATGCACAGGAACCGGACTGGACCTCCTGCGGCGGTGCGCTGCTGTGCACCGAGCTGAGCGTTCCCATGGACTACGCCAACCCGTCCGGGGACACCCTGACCCTGGCGCTGAACAAGCGCCCCGGCGACAAAAACGCCGCCGGCTCACTGCTGGTGAACCCCGGCGGCCCGGGTGCCTCGGGGCTGGAGACGGTCCGCGACGCGGTCCCGACCATGTTCGGCCAGGAACTGCAGCGCGGCTTCGACGTCATTGGCTTCGACCCGCGCGGGGTCGGTTCCTCCACGCCCGTCAAATGCGAGACGCCGGCCGAGCAGGACGCCGGCCGCGCCGAGCAATTCGATCCCGGCACCGACGCGGGGCTTCAGGAAATGCGTCAGGCGAGCGCCGAGTATGCGGCGCTGTGTGCCGAGCGCACCGGTGCCGCGTTGGGCTTTGTCGACACCGTTTCCGCCGCACGCGACATGGACGTGATGCGCGCGGTGCTTGGGGATGCGAAGCTGAACTACCTGGGCTACTCCTACGGCACCGCGCTTGGTGCCCACTACGCGCAGCTCTTCCCGCAGAACGTGGGCCGCCTCGTGCTCGACGGGGCGCTTGACCCCACGCTGGAGAACGACGAGATCACCATGGGCCAGGCCATCGGGTTCGAAAACGAGATCCGCGCCTACATGCAGGATTGCCTGGACTCGGGCGACTGCCCCTTCACCGGCGAGCTCGAGGACGCCCTGACCCAGCTGCAGGGCCTCTTCGACGAGGTGGAGGCCGAACCCCTGGTCGGCAGCGACGGACGAAGCGTCCCGATCATCGACTTCGTCAACGGATTCATCGTCCCGCTCTACGACAATTCCACCTGGCCGATGCTCACCGAGGGACTTCGCAACGTGATTGCCGGGAACGTCGATGACATCCAGTACTTCGCCGACCTCACCGCCGGACGCGAGTCCGACGGCAGCTACACCGGCAACGGCACCGCAGCGTTCACCGCCGTCAACTGCCTCGACTACCCCATGAACGCCGATGTCCCCACGATGCGCGCCGGGGCCCAGGAGCTGGTCCAGGCGGCCCCGACCATCGGCAAGTACCTGGCCTACGGCGCGGCGGGCTGCCAGGACTGGAAGCACCCGGCCACCGGAAAACCCGGAAAGTTGACCGCGGAAGGGGCCGCGCCGATCGTGGTCATCGGCACCACCGGGGACCCCGCCACCCCCTATGCCTGGAGCCAGGCGCTGTCCGAACAGCTCGCCTCGGCCTCGCTGGTGACCTACGAGGGCCATGGGCACACCGCCTATGGCCGTTCCAACGGCTGCATCGCCGACGCCGTGGAATCCTACTTCCTTGACGGCACGGTTCCGGCCGACGGATTGACCTGCTGACGAACACTGTCACCGAGTCGTTTTGACCGCTGCCGATAGGCTCCTATAAAGTAGTCACTTGTGGTGCTTGCGCGCCACGGTGCCTCCTTAGCTCAGTTGGTAGAGCGTCTCACTCGTAATGAGAAGGTCGCCAGTTCGATTCTGGCAGGAGGCTCGTTGTTTGGACACGAGGGTCCGTCACCATCAGGTGACGGACCCTCGTGCGTTGTCTAGGTTTGGGGTCCATGGATGAACGCGATCGCATGGTCCACCGCCTTCTTGAACGCATCGTTGCGCAGCCTGATTTCTGCCTCCAGCGGGGATTCCACATAGTCGGTGATCCCCGGACGCAGCAGCCAGATGCCTCCAGCGGGCGGCAGGTAGATAACGGCAAAACAGCGGTGCTCTTCCTCCACCGTCCACATTGGAACCACCGCCAGCGCGGCCCCCGAATCCGCATTGATCCATTGCGCTCGGGGCAACGGAAATTCATGGATTTCGGGATCCAGGAACGGCGCCGCCCCCTTTCCCCAGCGCTCCTCAAAACGCTCAAAGAACTCGGGTAGCAATGGCGCATCGTAACGGTGCCAGGAATTCATTTAGCTCCTCCCCTCCTAGTCGAAGTCCACTTCAGCGGCCCGACTACCACTTGCGGATGGCGCGTCGCCGAGAACTGGACACGTAGTTTGATACCCGGTGCCGTGTTTTCCGAGCGAAGTTCTCGATCGTACAACGATCGAGACTCAGGATTGCCCAAGACCGCGTAGGCGTCCGTTGCTTCCTGAAGCAGGGATCGTTCGAGCCGTTCCTGCTCGACGCCGTGGGGTGCAGGCCGTGTGTCGGGATGATGCATGCGCAGCTGGAATCGGTATGCACGCGATATCTCCTCGGCGGTGGCTTCGGGGCCGAGCCCAAGAACCGAATATGGGTTGCAAAAGTCCACGAGTGCGCCTTTCTGCTCAACCGCCCCGGTCAGATGCTCAATCGGGGCCCTCCGGTTTGGTAGCGGGCGACCCCGGGCCCAAACAGGGCCCGGGGCTGCCCGCAGGGAACGGCATCAATCCCGGCCTATTGCTGGTGTGCCATGCAGCGAACGCCCCATGACACGGCGCCCGGAGCCAGCCGTCCCCGTCCGGTAAATCATCCATCGAAGATCAGGCGTTGATCGACTGTCGCCCGGGGTCTTGGCTGGTGATCGCGATCTTGCGCGCCTTCGCCTGTTCGGCGACAGGGACCCGGAGTATCAGCACGCCCGCATCGTAGCTGGCTTCGATCTTTTCCGTATCCAGGTTTTCACCCAGTACCAGCTGGCGGCTGAACACGCCCCGAGGACGTTCGGCGGCAAGGATCTCCACGTCTCCGTCCAATGCACCGCGCTCGGCCTTGACCGTTACGACGTTGTTTTCGACATCCAAGTCGATCGATTCATGACTGACGCCTGGCAGGTCGAACTCGATTTGGAATATGTCGCCGTCCCGCCATGCATCCATGCTCATGGCCGCCGGCCTGGTCGTAGTTCCCCAAACCTGCTGGGCGAGCTTGTCGAGTTCGCGGAACGGGTCTGAACGCATCAACATTATTCTCTCCTTCACAGTTTTGTCGTTTTCCGACCCACTGCCATGTGTAGCAGTGGGTATTAATTTTTTAGCACCGCAGCAACTCCTGCGCAAGCAAAAGAATCCTGAGAATTCGATGGATTTTCGACACGTTGCTGGTCGTCGATGCAGGGTGCGTCGGCCGCGCGCGGGTATGGGACCTGGCCCCTACCTCTCGGAAGTTCCTGTTCAGATTCCGGCGCATTGCTCCTTCAACCACCTCGGGTGCGCATGAGCCGGAGTAGAGAAAAGGGGGAGCTCGCTGCTCACCGCTGCGGAATGGATTGCCGTGACGGGCAACCTCAGTCCACGCTCGGGGGAAAAGGCGGCCGCATTCAAAGACGGTTGAAGGAGCGGGCCCAACACGCTCGGAGGGCAATCCATCCGTGGTTCTATAGGGGGCATGGGCGAATCGAGGACGACCCGAAGCCTGACGCTCTCCGACGGACTGGCGGTGTTCGTCGGACTCGCCGCTGCGGTGGTGCTGTTCCTCCAGCCCGGGGCTGCGGCAGATTGTCCGGTAGCCGACCTGGACGGGAAACTGAAGCCCGTGTCCGTGTCCGTGTCACTGTTGCTGCTCGGCCGGGCGCCAGTGGTTTCCGGGCAACTGTGCCGAAAGTGACCACGGGAAGCCGGGCTATGTCTTAAATGTGTGTGGGGACCCGGCAGCGGGTCCCCACACACATTTGTCTTCTCACTCTCCCGCGGAATGGGGAAGTGAATTTGTCGCCTAGGCGAAGTCGCTGACTGCCGGGTCGGCGGCGATGCGGCCCTCGGCGCCCTTGTCCAGGGCGTTGATTGCGGCAATGTCAGCGGCATCCAGCGACACGCCCAGGCCTGCCAGGTTCTCCATGATGCGCGAAGGGGTCACCGACTTCGGGATGACCACGTTGCCCAGGGCCAGGTGCCAGGCAATGACGACCTGGGCGACGCTGGCGTTGTGCTTTTCGGCAATGGCCACCAGTGCCGGGTCGTTGAGCAATTCATTGCCCTGGCCCAGCGGCGACCACGACTGGTGCAGGATTCCCTTGGCTGCCTCGAATTCGCGCAATTGCGCCTGCGGGAAGTACGGGTGGGTTTCGACCTGGTTGATCACCGGCAGCACGCCGGTGGCTTCCTCGAGCTCGGCGAGCGCCTCGACGGTGAAGTTGCAGACGCCGATGGACTTCACGCGACCGGACTTCTGCAACTCGACGAGCGCACGCCAGGTGTCCACGTACTTGCCCTGCTTGGGCTGCAGCCAGTGGATCAGGTACAGGTCGAGGTACTCCAGACCCAGGCGTTCCATGGATGCGTCGAAGGCAGCCAGGGTCGAGTCGTAGCCCTGGTCCGAGTTCCAGACCTTGGTGGTGATGAACATGTCCTCGCGGGGCACCTCGGTCGCGGCAATGGCGCGGCCGACGCCCTCCTCGTTGCCGTAGATGCGGGCGGTGTCGATGTGGCGGTATCCGGCGGCGAAGGCCTGCTGGACCACGTCGGTTGCGACGTCGTCTTCGACCTTCCACACCCCGTAGCCAAGCTGGGGAATGGTGTTGCCGTCGTGGAAGGTGAGATCTGGGGATACAAGGTTTGTCATGATTCCCATCCTGCCACCGTGCATTGACAGGCATTGGCGGAGGCGGGAATGATCAGCGCTGGGCGAAACCCGGTGCCCCGCAGTCCGAACCCTTAGTGCTTGGCCATTTCGGCCTCTGCCGCACTGATGCCGTCGGCCACCAGATCCGCGCGCATGGCAACGTTTTCCAGTCCCGCCGACGCATACCCCCAGCGTTCCCCGTCAAGGCGCGCCATGGCGGCGACCTGCGCGGTGGTGGCCAGGTCGTTGGCGGCCTTGGACAGCAGCCGGTGCACGGCGTAGAGCTCGTGGGGAACGTTCTCGCCGGTGCTCGGGTTCTTGGCCTGGGCGGCGACGCACACGACGCGCACCCGCTCCTGGAGCTCGGCCAGGTGGTTGGCGATCAGGATCAGGGCATTGTGCAGGTCGTCGTCCTCGATGCCCTCGAGGACCTGGTGCACCCGATCCAGCGAGCGCCCGAACCTGTCATAGGCACGGCGCCAGACCCCGTCGCCGAGTTCCTTGTTGTCGCGGCGTGCGCCACGAACGGAGGAGAACAGCCCCATCTACGTGTTTGCCTTTGTTATTGCCATGACGTCCCCCGGTGGTTCAAGATGCCCGAGGAACAAGTCGTTACCCGTGTTGCCACTTTCAAGTCTAGAGGTATTGCCCGAACCCGGTCTCTCCCTCGACGCCCGGACCCTGCGTGGGATGCTCGGGGCCGGGAGCTGTTCCAGGACCTCCCTGCGGCATGCGTTCGGGCTCGCCCTGCTCGTTGATGACGATCCCGGGGGCCACCTGGGTGCCCGGGGGAAGCTGGCGCATGGCCATGCGCTGGGCCAGCTGCTGGTTGACCAGCTGCTGGGCGGCCATGGCCGCTTGCAGTCCGTGGAAGACGCCTTCGAGCCAGCCGACCAGCTGGGCCTGGGCCACGCGAAGCTCGGCCTCCGAGGGTGTCTCGCCGTCGGCGAAGGGCAGCCGGATGCGGTGGAGTTCCTCGGCAAGTTCCGGGGACAGCCCGGTCTCCAGCTCGTGGACGGAGCGTTCATGGATGTCGGCCATTCGGGTGCGGGCTTCCTCGTCCAATGGTGCAGTACGCACCTCTTCAAGCAGTTGCTTGATCATCCCGCCAATGCGCATGAGTTTGGCAGGCTCGCCAATGCTCATCACGTGCACGTTGTCCTTGCCGAGGGCATGAACGCCCGGGGCGCCGGGGGCGTTGCCGGGACCGGGTGCGCCGGGCTGCTGGGCGGGACCCGTGGGTTGGGCGCCCGGGCGGGTGCCGGCCTCGGCCGACGCCTGGTATGGCCACGCCGCGTCGTCGGGCGCGGGAGTGTTCGATGCAGCGGTGGGATCGGGGATCTGTTCACTGTGCTCGCTCATGGCTCCATCTTGCCATGCACTCCCCCGGTCCGGCAGGAGGTTTTCGTTGTTGATTCAAAGCCCGCCGTGGTTCCTGGCCCGCAAGGCCGTTCCCTGCCGGCCCTGCGGGAACCCGGGCAAACGCCACGGGGCCGGCGGACAGAGTGTCCACCGGCCCCGCGACCCCTATGCACCGATGCGCAGAACGCGGATCAACAGCACCGACCCTGCGGGTTCTTCTCCTGCCAGTCGGTGTAGTCGCGCCAGAACTCGCGCTCGCCCATGGGAGCGACACCCGGATGCGTGCGGGCCTGGTGTTCGAGGTACACCCGGTATTTGTCGGCCCCGAGCACCCCCTCGAGATAGCGCACCATCCCCCGGGCCGCTTTGCCCGTCACGGCCATTCCGCGCGCCAGCGCCGAAGCACCGGCAACTTGCGGGGTTCCGCCTGCGGTGTCCATGCTCAGTGGCCCCCGCGTGCAATCTGGTGCTCCGGAGGAACCTGCTTCCAGGCCTTCTCCAGTTCCTTCTCCGCCGGAGAGGAAACCAGTCCGCTCGGTGCATAGATCTTTGAGGGGATTTCCGGATCCTCGGTGTTCCTGCCACCGCCGTTGGGGTAGGCCCGGATGGTGGCGATGATGGCAGTGATGATCACGATCAGCGAAAGCACCAGGAAGATCACCGAGAGCCAGCCCTGGACGCCGGTGTTCCGCACCACTGCTTCCATGGCCTCGACGTTCTTGGCCGAACCGAAGCTGGTTTCCCCGCGTTCCAGCGCGCCCTTGTGCGCATTGTGCTGCGCGAAGTAGCCCACGGCCGGGACCGTGGAGAAGATCTTCAGGAACGAGGCGTACACGGTGATCACGGTGGCGAACGCCAGCGGCAGTACCACGACCCACAGGTACTTGAAGTTCCCGCGCTTGGCCACGATGGTCATGACCACGGCCAGGGCAATGGCCGCCAGCAGTTGGTTGGAGATGCCGAAGAGCGGGAAGAAGGTGTTGATGCCGCCCAGCGGGTCGGTGACGCCGAGGATCAGGATGTACCCCCAGGCAGCGACCATGATGGCGGTACAGACCCACGCCCCGGGACGCCAGGAGGTGTCCTTGAACTTCGGGATGAAGTTGCCGATGGTGTCCTGCAGCATGAAGCGGGCGACGCGGGTTCCTGCATCCACCGCGGTGAGGATGAACAGCGCTTCGAACATGATGGCGAAGTGGTACCAGAAGCCCATCATTGCTGCCCCGCCGAACCACTGGTTCATGATGTGCGCGATGCCCACGGCCAGGGTCGGGGCGCCGCCGGTGCGGGAGACCACGGATTCCTCGCCCACGCCTGCTGCCAGCTCGGTGAGCATGCTCGGGGTCAGGTTCACGCCGGTCAGGCCCAGGGAATTCACGAATGCCACGGCGCCCTCAACGGTGCCGCCGGTGGCCGCGGCCGAGGAGTTCATCGCGAAGTAGATGCCGCGGTCAATGGAGATCGCCGCAACCAACGCCATGATCGCCACGAAGGATTCCATGAGCATGCCGCCGTAACCCAGGAAACGGGTCTGCCTTTCCTTTTCCACCATCTTCGGGGTGGTGCCCGAGGCAATCAGGGCGTGGAACCCGGAGAGGGCGCCACAGGCAATGGTGACAAAGAGGAACGGGAAGAGATGCCCGGCAACCACCGGGCCCTTGTCGGAACCGGCGAACTCGGAGATGGCAGGAACGCTGATCTCCGGGCGGACCACGATGATGGCAACTGCGAGGAGGCCGATGACACCGATCTTCATGAACGTGGAAAGGTAGTCGCGCGGCGCCAGCAGCAGCCACACCGGAAGCACCGCGGCAATGAAGCCGTAGACGATGATGAACCAGGCCAGGGTGGTGCGGTCCATGTGGAAGAGCTCGGCGCCCCACGCGGATTCGGCAACCCAGCGACCGGAAATGATCGCGAACATCAGCAGCACGAAGCCGATCAGGGAAATTTCCATGACCTTGCCCGGGCGGATGAAGCGCAGGTAGACACCCATGAACAGGGCGATCGGGATGGTCAGGCCAACCGAGTAGACGCCCCAGGCCGATTCGCCCAGCGCGTTGACTACGACAAGGGCCAGGATGGCGACGATGATGACCATGATGGCAAGGGTCGCGATCAGGGCCGCGGTGCCCCCGATGACCCCGAGCTCCTCGCGGGCCATCTGCCCCAGCGAGCGTCCGCCGCGGCGCATCGAGAAGAACATGACCAGGTAATCCTGGACCGCGCCGGCCAGGACCACGCCGATGATGATCCAGATGGTGCCCGGAAGGTAGCCCATCTGCGCGGCGAGGATCGGGCCGACCAGCGGACCGGCGCCGGCAATGGCGGCGAAGTGGTGCCCGAAGAGCACGCGGCGGTCGGTCGGCATGAAGTCGCGGCCGTTGTTGTTGTATTCGGCAGGGGTCGCCCGGAAGTCATTGGGCTTGGCGATCTTGCGCTCAATGAACTTGGAGTAGAAGCGGTAGGCCACCAGATAGGTGCAGACCGCGGCGAAGACGAACCAGATGGCGTTGATGGTCTCCCCGCGGGAGAACGCCAAGATGGCCCAGGCGACGCCGCCGAGCAGCGAAATCGCCACCCACAGGGCAATCTTGGCCGGAGTCCATTTTCGTTCCTCGGCCTCCGCAACTTGCGGGTCGACACCTGCCGGGGGAAGCTCTGGAGCCGAAGGTTGAGACGTGCTCATGTTTTCCTCTCACGTGACTGATGGATCGGACAATGCGAGTGATCCTTGGGCGCGTGCCGCGGATTTAAGTGGTCCGCGACACCGCCCCTTGTGATACACCGTAGTCCGTGGGAAAAACTGTTTCAGAGCTTTACGATGATTTTCCCCGTGTGATTCCCCGAATCGAAGTATTCATGCGCCAAACGGGCCTCGGTGAAGGGGAAACGACGGTCCACCGACAGGTCGAGCTTGCCGCCGGCCAGCAGCGGGAGCGCATGCTTCTTCACCGCAGCGACGATCTCCTCCTTCTGGCCCAGCGGCCTGGCGCGCAGCGTGGTGCCGATGACCCTGGCGCGCTTGGTCATCAAGGCCCGGATATCCAGCTCGGCCTTGGCCCCGCCCTGCAGTCCGATGACCACCAAGGTCCCGCCCGTGGCCAGGATGCGCACGTTCGCCTCCAGGTACTTGGCGCCCACGACGTCCAGGATCACGTCCACCCCGGCGCCGTCGGTCAGCTCCAGGGCGCGAGCGGCGAAGTCCTCCTCGCGGTAGTTGATTCCGGCGTGGGCGCCGAGCGCCAGGCAGTGGGCGATCTTTTCCTCGCTGGAGGCCGTCACCAGGACCTTGGCCCCTGCAGCGGCCGCCAACTGGATGGCCATGGACCCGATGCCTCCGGCCCCGCCGTGCAGCAGCACGGTGTTCCCGGCAGTGAGCCCGGCTTCCAGGAAGAGGTTGGACACCACGGTGCCGGCGACCTCCATGAAGCCCGCGGCATCCACCAGATCCACGACCTGCGGGACCTCGAGAACCAGCCCGGCGGGAACCGTCACGTATTGGGCGTAACCGCCGCCGGCCAACAGTGCGCAGACCCGCTGGCCCACGGCGAACCCGACGGCGCCCTCGCCCAACGCCTCGATGGTGCCCGAGACCTCCAACCCGGGAATGTCGCTGGCACCGGGAGGCGGCGGGTAGACGCCCCGGCGCTGTTGCACATCGGCGCGGTTCAACCCGAAGGCCGCCACCTTGACCAGCACCTCCCCTGGCCCGGGGACCGGCATGGGCCGATCGACCTCGACCAGCACCTCGGGTCCGCCTGCACCCTGGTATTCAATGGCACGCATCATCGTCATGGTCATCTCCCATTTTCCTTCGATTCACTCGCGGGCGTGGCCCGGCGGCCCGTGCCTCCGGGTCCCGGTACCCGCGTTTTGTCTTCTTGGGGCCACTCTAACCGCCAGGAATTTCCGGCTCCCGTTTGTGACCGGCGGGGTGTGGCGGTCCGGCGGCACCCTCCGGCTGGCGTATACTTTTTTGGTCTGGATGGTTGTCCGAGCGGCCTAAGGAGCTGGTCTTGAAAACCAGTGTGCGGTAACCCCGTACCAAGAGTTCAAATCTCTTACCATCCGCTCAAATAGAAAGCCCCTACTTCCCTTTATTTCAAAGGAAGTAGGGGCTTTTCTTATTTCTGGGAATAGGTACTTTGAACACATTTTGAGCACAAGTCACTTTGAGACTGCGGCATCCAGGGCTATTGCTACGGCGTCCAAATCGTCATCAAACAGTTCCGCGTACACATCCAGAGTCATTGCCGCCGAGCTGTGTCCAAGCATTCTTTGCACTGCCTTTACGTTTGCTCCTGCACTCACCGCGAAACTTGCGGCCGAGTGCCGAAGGTCATGCGGCGTCACTCGTGGAACCTTGGCCGCTTGTACCGCTGCATCCATCCAAGACACGCGATTCTTCCCCGTGTGCGGTGGCCTCATGTAGTACCCAGCAACGCCGGGAAACACGAGATCATCAGAATGCTTCTTGTGACAGGCTTCATCAATCGCCTTGGATAGGAACCTTGGATAAGGCACCGTGCGCCGCTCGTGGCCCTTGGGCGTTCCTACGTGAATTTTCCCGTCCACCCGAACCGCGTTTTGCTCGATTCTTATACGGCGCTTGATCGGGTCAACATCTTTGACCCGCAGCGCCACGGCTTCACCCCACCGAAACCCGCAGTAGGCCAGCACGCGCACCAACGTAGGGTACTTGGACACATCGGCCAACCTGCTCACGTCGTCATGGCTCAGGTAGACGTGGGGCTTCTTCTTTCTTCTCGGAAGCTCAACGCCCCGAGCGGGATTGACCGGCAACCGTCGATCCCTAACCGCTTCATCCAGGATCGCAGCCAGGACACCATAAGCGCGGATTACCGTTGCAGCCGCCTTGCCCTTGACTGGGGGTTTGGCCTTGGCATCTCCGACTGTCAGCCCAGTAACCCAAGCTTGCACGTCACTGTGAACAATCTCCGATATCGACTGTTTGCCCCATACCGGCTCAACGTGGAGTCGCCAAGCTATTTCCAGCGGCCTGAAAGATGACGGCTTGAGTTGCCTCTTTCGATTTAGCCAGCCGGGGCCAAGCTCTGCAACGGTGGCCCTGGCAAGTGTCGGGTCTATGTATTCGCCGCGCAGTTTGGAGACTTCGACGGTGGCCGCGAAGGCTTCGGCATCCCGCTTGGTTCGAAAGCCCCGCTTCATTGTTTGTGTACGGTCTGGCTTCCGGTAGCGAACCATGTACCGCTTACCGGACTGGTTCACATATGACTCAATCGTTGCCATTGTAAATCCAGCCTTCAATCATGCCCAGATCTCGCGCCTTCTTTATCCACTTTGTGGCAGTCGTCCTGGGCAATGGATCAAGGTTTTCGCCCGCGAAAATCTGCTGCACATAGAGCGCAGGAGCCAAGCCAATCAGCCGTCCGAGCGAATAGATATCAGCTACATATCCCAACGTTGCACGCTCAGGGCCCCTAAGACGGAGATTTTCCAGTTCTTCGTCAGGTAGGCGAATCGAATTTCCTACCGTCACATGGATTTCGTCATTGTTTTCAGATGCAAAGAATTCGCGGTGGTATTCCAGATGCTTCACAATGGCCGACCGCCACAGATTTTTGACATTCACGGCACGCAGGTCAGTTGACGTTATTTCTTCTCCAATAAGGGAAGAGACAGTTATTGCCGTAGGTCGCAGCATGTTTTCCACCAGCTCGACACGGAAGGAAACGCTCTGCCCCTCGGTTGGGACGTGAACGACCGCCAACGTGCCGGGCAGGTCAATAACTACAGGACCAAGAACCCAACGTAAGGCTTCGGCGTCGGGGGTATACGAGGACTCAACTTCCAATTCGGACATGCACTCATTCTTGCAGAGTGGTTCACTGGTGACAACCCAGACCCTCAATGGTTCACATTTGACATATATGAATCACTAACCGTAGAGTCTCTCTTGTCAACACTGAACCACTAGGAGGAAAAGTGGAAGATCTTCTACATAAGCCAGAAGACGTAGCCGAGTACCTGGGCACTTCGGTTGGAAGCCTGGCGCAGATGCGCTACCGGGGCAGCGGCCCCAAGTTCGTGAAGCTCGGTAGGAAGGCAGTCCGCTACCGGGATTCCGACATCAAGGAATGGCTAGAACAGAACGTGAAAGCCCGAACCTAACAATCTACCTACTGGCCCACGGTCGGAGGAACCGCCCAAATGAACTATGCCCAGTTACAGGCAGAGCTACGGGGAATGTCTAAGCGGGATGCAGTGGATCGACTGCATGAGCACGCGGACACAAAATCTCGTAGTTGGTGCGAACGGAATTTACAGCACTTAATGGCGCTGGATCACGAAACGTTCGCCCGAGCCATTGTCTACGCCGACCCAGTCGGCAATGCGGTAGCAATCAACCGGGACGCGGGAAGAACCTCCCTACGCCCCTCAGACAAAAAACACGGCCTCGGAACCGTCGCCAAACAATGTTCCGAAGCCGCCCAAACCGAACACCTCGAAAGAGTTTGATCAACATTTCTAAGCATACATTTACCCCCGGCCAACGTATCCGGGTGTTCCCGTCCGGCGAAACTGGCACCATTTCCAAGCCCACGCCGCTGTTCGATGAACTGCCCGCTAGGTTCGTGCCCATTCACCTAGACAGTGAAAACAATGTCCGGCCCTGCGCCGCCGATAATCTCGTGACGCTGGAAAAAGTCGCCGTCATCGAGCCGTGCAGCCCGTGGGAAAAACTGGCAACACCGGAACACTCCGAGACTGCCGAGCCCATGCCCGATATCGAGGCGATCACCGACGTGGAATTAATCGAAGAACTCTCCCGCAGACGTAACGATCATGAGGCTGTGGCAATGACCGCATGGCTGGCTAAGCCCATCGGGCACCACGCCAGCACGTGCGAGCGGACTCACCGTATGATCTGCGCTATGCAGATCGTACGCACACGGCAATCTGCTTACTCGGTCGGTCTTCTTGCCGACGAGATAGGCACCC
Organism: Paeniglutamicibacter sp.; assembly: GCF_046714615.1. Classification (NCBI taxonomy): domain Bacteria; kingdom Bacillati; phylum Actinomycetota; class Actinomycetes; order Micrococcales; family Micrococcaceae; genus Paeniglutamicibacter; species Paeniglutamicibacter sp. Next base: position 4,813 of record NZ_JBKKAP010000129.1, on the reverse strand, counting down.
CGCGTTCAACCCTCAGGGCTCGGTTGAACGGCACAGGCATCATCACCGTAACGGACATTTGCCGCATTTCAATGGCCTATGGCGTTCCAATGCCAGACCTCTACGCCCTTGCAGAGAAGGGTGAAATCAAGTGAAACGCGCTTTCCAGGTCACCGTACAAGGTGTGTTCTACATGGCCTGCATCTCTGTAGCACTCATTGTCTGCGCCCTGCCCTCGTTGGTCACCGGCCCATTCTGACAGGAGCGCTCCACCATTGACCCAGCAACCCTCAGACGCTGGGCAAGACCCCGAAGCCGCATATCTTGAACAGCTCATGCGCACAGACAAAACCGCCTGGGAGCTGTTCCGCTACGGCTATGAAGCGGGGCTGGCCCGAAGCATCGACCATGAACACCTAGCCCGGATCATCCGAGCCATGGAACTCAACTATGGAGAGATAAAACCCATCGTCAAATCCACCGCGGACTTTATCGATGTGCTGTCTCACAGACAGAAAACTCAACCCAACACAACGCACCTGAGGAGGAACGCGATATGACGGAACCTCTCACGACTAAGCGCGTCCTATTGACGCCCGCAAGCCAAATCAAAACCCGTCGCCAGAAATGGTTCTGGGAGCCGTATAAAGGCCAAGGCGTCATTCCTCTGGGCACTGCCACCATTGCGGCAGGAAAAGGAGGGGAGGGAAAGACAACGTTCATGCTCGACCTCGCCGCCCGTGGCAGCCGTGGGGAGCTTCACGGCGACCTTCACGGGCAGAAGATAGCAACGATCATTATCGGCCCTGAGGATGACTGGGACACAGTAATGGTGCCCCGTCTCAAGGCAGCCGGTGCCGATCTGGATCGGGTTTACAAGATCGACGTGGAAACAGCGATTGATGACCACGTGGCCCAGACACGTTCGATCAAGTTTCCATTAGATGTGGACATGATCGAAGATGCCATGACCGAGACGGGCGCGAAACTTCTCATTGTTGACCCTGCCCCGTCTCTTATGCAGGGCGACATGAATAAAGTTCAAGACGTTCGACAATCCTACGAACCGCTTATTGCCCTTGCGCAGCGACACGAAATCGCCCTGGTGCTGATCAACCACTTCGGCAAGGGCGGGGGCAGCGTTTCCGCGAAGCTGTCAGGCTCTCACGCGTGGCGAGACCTCACACGGTCTTACCTGGCTTTCGCCACCGACGAAGAATCTGGGGAACGGATCTTTAGCCAGGACAAGAATAACTATGCCGAGTCGAAAGGCTCCTATAAGTTCGCCCTTGAATCGGTGGATGTGACCACGGATGACGGGGAAACCGCCAGTGTGGCCCGCGTGAATTTCCTAGGTGAAACCGACCAGACAGTCGGGGAAATTATCAACAGGGAATCAACGGGCGACGCTGACGACCAAGACGACAGGAATGCCGCCCAAGCATTCCTAATAGACCTCCTGAAAAACAAGGAAGCATGGGAGGCCCCAGCGCGTGATTGCCTCAAGGCTGGGCACGCGGCGGGCTTCTCTGAGAACGAAATCAAGAACGCCAGGAAGCGATGCAAGAACCCCCGCATCCATTCCGAAAAAAGCGCGTTCGGCTCCGGCTGGGTGTGGAGGGCCGAATTCAGCGAAGGAGTCACCCAAAACCCCCAAGGTGTCCAAGGTGTCACGCCTGAGCATATGACGCCTTCGGTGCCCCCTTCCGAAGAAGTCACCCAAGGTGTCATGCCCATGGAAGTGACTCCTTCGACACCTTGGACACCTTCGGACGGATGCAGGCTCCACAATCCAACCATCATCGGTTGCCACACCTGCGACCAAATCAAGGAAGGAGTGGCAGCTTGAAACCGCCCGTGGCCCCCGCCGATGACTGTTGGCACTGCGGCGGGTACCTGCCCCGCCGACTGCGCACCGGAGGAATTCACCAACTGTGCGCACACCACTATGACGAAATGGAGGCCAACTAATGGCCGAAAAATCTACCTACTCGACACGCCAGCTCCTCGCATGGCCACCAGCAGCCGCAGCGACCTAACCGCAGCAGACGGCACCCCAGAAGAACCACTACCCGCCACCCCGGCCGAAAACGAAGTAGGACAGCACCATGAGCACCGAAACCAACTCCCCCAAGCCCACTGACCCGACCGATTGGAAGGCCGAAGCCCGAAAATGGGAAAAGCGCAGCAAGGACAACCGCAACGAGCTTGAAGCTATGACAGGTAAGGTTAGCGACCTCGAAACCGCCAACAGCGAGCTAACCGACAAAGTAGCCAGCTACGAAACGCCAGCACCCGAACCTGAGGGGGGCGACCCGGCCGACGACGCCGACGCCGACGCGGACGGCGACCTCGAACCCGCTGCGCCGATCATCGAAGCGCCCCCGGAACCGCCCAGCGCCCCAATCATCGAAGGACAGGGCAATACGCCCGGCCCAATGCGTGAAGATCCAAACCGCCTAGCCGTGCGCCAATTGTTCGGCGGTCGGTAAATGGGAGCTGCAACCGAACCCAACGAGTGGGAAGCCTTCACATCCGCGGTGTTCAACGGCAACCCACCAGCGCCCGAACCTGAGCCGCCCCCCGACCTTACCGCGGCCCCGGTCATCGACGGCCAAGGCAACACACCCGCACCACCCGAAGGAATGCCCCGCGACACACGGGCACTGCTCAACCTAATCTCACTACCCGCGCTGCGCAGCTATTAGGCGCAACCCGAACCTCAAGCCGTCACAACCCCGTGGTGGCTTTTCTTATGCCAGAAAGGCAACATCATGGCCAGCACCGACCACAACAACCAATTCGCCAACCAAGCCGAAGGCGCAATCAAGCGCATGGGACTCGAAGGCTACACGCCCTACAAAGTGAAGCCGCTCAACCTGCCCGAACGCATTGAATCCGCCGAAGTCGCGGAAATCATCAACGCCAGCATTGCCGAGGGAAACGACCCGGCCGCAGATCCCGAAGTGCAGCACGTCATCGCGCGCCGCGGCATCATGGAATACACCGGATGGATTCGCACCCAGCAGGAAAACGACGAATCAGTCCTCCGCGTCCAAATGGTCAAGAAGCAAGCACCCGCCCTCATTGAAGAAATGAAGGCCAAGTTTGAAGCAGCCACCGACGAATTGCGCGAAGCCTACAAGGTGCTAGGCGCTGAACGGCTCTGGGACGAGAAGGCATCATGGCCCCCGCATGACCCCAAATGGCCTACCCGTGTCAAGGCCCGCGCTGCCATCTACACAACGGACACCATCATCAGCAATTGGTCATACCTGATGCAGACAATTTACGGGCAGATAGGCATCAATGCCGGAGTCCGGGTCTTTGCAATCCCCACCGCCGCCAACTACGAAATCCACCGCAACGAGCTGGCAAGTGGCAAACGCAGTGATTGGAGCACAACTGGTGTTTACGACATGTTGATTATGGGCGTAGAGGTAGACCTAGCCACCACCTACGCCGAGGTACACGAGCGCGTGCAGACACTCGATGCTGTCTTGAATGCCCGCCGCGAACTGAGGTAACCCGCAGGCATGGCAAAGCAGTAGCAAACGGATAGCAAACCGCCACGTTTGCTAACCAAAGTGTGGGCCAGCGCGACCAACGTTGGCCCACACAAAGCACCACGACCCCAGACGCGGAGCGGGCACACAAGCCCCATTAACGGACGCTCACACCAGCGCCCGGACAAGACCCGCGGCAACACAGCCAGGCCGCACAGCACTACGCAGCGGGCCAGCAAACCACACACCAGACAGACCCCAGGGGGGAGGGGGTCGCCCCCCCCGTCCTGCAGGCTCCCCCCTGGCATAGTGATCCATTTCCGGAGGGGCTGGATGAATCGCCCTATTTCCGTAGCAATATCCCCGTGTTTTCAATGAAAGGACACCAGAATGACTACAGGCAAGACCCCTAGAATGCCTCCCAACCTGAACGCAGGAGGCAAAAAGATGTGGCGAAGCGTAGTTGAAGACTACGATTTGGGCCCGCATGAGCTGACCCTGTTGCTTCAGGTTGTTCGCGCTGTTGACGCGCTGGACGCACTAGAAAGCGTCGTCCGGGCCGAGGGGGTCACGGTGACCACGCCGCAGGGGGTGAAGGCTCACCCTGCCCTTGTGGAGTCGAGAATGCAAGCCATTACTTTGGCCAAGCTGGTTGCCTCGCTGCGCCTGCCCCTCGAAGAAGACGAAGAGGCCGGGCGAACGGTTCAGCGCCGCGTTGGCGTCCGTGTATTGAAGGCCGTCTAGTGGCCCGGCGCAAGGTAAAGCCGCTCGTTTCCATCGTGGACGGCTCAGAGATTCCGGTTTGGGTGCTCGAATTTGAGCGTGAGAGCTGGGAAGGCGACTGCGGGTATCACCAGTGGAAGTCGTGGGACGCCGCCCGCACGGTTTGGGCGACTGAGAATCTGCCGGATGGCTATTCGTCGCTGCCATGGTGGGAGGGCCGTATTCCTTCTCGGCCATGGTCTGAAGTTCTCCCTACGCTCTAGGCGTCCCTAGTTTTTGAATCTTGGGCGTCAACGTCACGGCGGGCTGCAACAAGGCAAGTGCTAAGCGATGGTAGCGAGCGAACAGGCTAGTTTGCGATGACCTGCCAGCGCCCATGCGGTCGAGTAAAAGACGGGTGGATACTAGATAGAGGATTTTGTTTCCTTCCGCGCCCGGTATTGACTGCAAGACCAAGCCCCCCCAGTAGCTCATTTGATGAACTGGTCCCCGAAAGTTGGACTCGGTAAGTAAAAGTCTACGCAGCCAGTGCCTGGGCCCGGTATTTCATCGGGCTCAGGCACTCGAGCGTTAACGAGATGCGGTCATGGTTGTACCAGTGGATG